>JAYSLX010000001.1:0-3908 GCA_043725245.1 Geobacteraceae bacterium
TGAATGGCGTTCTTAAAGACGCGATTAATGCTTGCTATCCGTCCTTCCAGGATGTTCATGAATCTGAGCAGGATAGGAGGCTTGATCTTCCGTTTGATAAGATCGTCGACAAGGGCACGAAGGTCGATTGAATACTTTGAATTGGGCGAAGGATGGACACATACGTTCCCCTTCTTGTTGATGGAGAAGAGATCTGCGCCCCAGTTGTTGAGGTTGTAGATCTTTGCGGAATCGTTAATAGACCATTTGGGCATCGTTCACCAACTTTCTACATCACCTGATTAAGACAGGCGGTTTTTGAAATCAGAATATGTGAAACTGCGAACCACCTTCAATGTGCCGGCCTGCGGTTCAAATGTGCAGATATGCGGCAACTGGATACCATTGAAGGTAGTGGTCTTGACCATGGTATAGTGGGCCATGTCAAGGAAGGCAAGCCTGTCACCAGGAGCAAGCGGTTGTTCGAAGGACCACTCCCCGATGATATCTCCCGCGAGGCATGATGGGCCTCCAAGCCTGTAAGTGCAGGCCTTCTCTCCCGGATCAAAGCCCCCCTTGATGGCTGGTCTGTAGGGCATCTCCAGAATGTCGGGCATATGGCAGGTGGCGGAAAGATCAAGGATCGCAATATCCATTTCATTGTGCACCACGTCAAGAACCTCGCCGACAAGAATGCCGGTGCCTATGGCAATGGCTTCACCCGGCTCCAGATAGATCTCCAGCCCGTACTTTTCCTGGAAATGCCTGATCAACTCCACCAGCCCGTCAATATCATAGCCTTCGCGGGTTATGTGGTGCCCCCCCCCCAGGTTCAGCCACTTCATCTGCGGCAGGAATTCGCCGAACTTCTCCTCAAATACGCGGGCAGTTCGCTCCAGCGGCTCAAAGAGATGCTCGCAGAGGGTGTGGAAGTGAAGTCCTTCGACTCCGCTCAGGAACCCCCCTTCGTTCCCTGAGCGGAGTCGAAGGGCGAACTCTGAATACGGGATGCCGAGGCGCGACTTTGGTGCGCAGGGGTCGTAGATAACGGTGTGACCTTCTGTATGCTCGGGGTTCACTCTCAGCCCTATCGACACCCGGCCATACTCCTTCTCCCATAACGGCCTGAAGCGCTCCAACTGGTTAAAGGAGTTGAAAACGAGATGATTGGAGATCTGCAAGAGCTCCCCTACGTCGCTTTCCTTGAAGGCGGCAGCGAAACTATGTACCTCTCTGCCGAACTCCTCACGCCCCAGGCGCGCCTCCCATGGCGAGCTGGCACAGACACCATGGAGTGTTTCCCTGATCATCGGAAAGACGCTCCACATGGAGAATGCCTTGAGGGCAAGCAGGATCTTCGCTCCGCTCCGCTTCTGTACCTCGTCAAGGATGGCAAGGTTATGGCGAAGCCGTTCCAGGTCCACCACGTAGGCGGGCGAAGGTGCGAGTTTCAGAATTTTGTCGATATCAATGGTGGTCATTTCCTGTAATTCTCAAAGCTGTGGCCAGTCACCGCCGTCAATGACTACTGTGGGAAGGCCCATAGGGCCAAGGACCTCAAGGAAAAGTTCAGGGTCAAACTGCTCCATGTTCCAGACCCCGGCTTGGCGCCACTTGCCGGTCAGCATCATGATAGCGCCGACCACCGCCGGTACGCCTGTGGTATAGCTGATGGCTTGGGATTTAACCTCTTTGTAGCAGGCTTCGTGATCGCAGATGTTGTAGATATATACCTGCTTTCGCCGGCCATCCTTTATCCCCCTGGCAATGACGCCGATGCAGGTGCGACCCTTGGTGAGAGGTCCCAGGCTTCCCGGGTCGGGAAGGACACTCTTGAGGAACTGGAGCGGTACGATTTTCTGGCCGTTGTACTCCACTGCGTCGATCCGGGTCATCCCGACGTTTTGCAGTACTTCCAGGTGTTTCAGATAGTTGTCCGAGAAGGTCATCCAGAACTGGGCCTTTTTTATGGTCGGGATATGTCTGACTAGAGATTCCATCTCTTCGTGGTATAGGCGATAGATGTTCATCGGCCCGATCCCCTCCGGGAAGTCGAAGGAGTGTTTGGTGGTCAGCGGCGGGCTCTCAATCCACTGGCCGTTATCCCAATGGCGGCAGGTTGCGGTAACTTCGCGGATGTTGATCTCCGGATTGAAATTAGTGGCAAAGGGCTGGCCATGGCTGCCGGCGTTGGCGTCGATGATGTCTATTTCCTGGACCTCATCCAGGTATTTTTTTGCTGCCAGAGCGGTGTAGACGTTGGTGACGCCGGGATCGAAGCCAGAACCGAGCAGTGCCATAAGCCCGGCATCCTTGAAACGCTCCTGGTAGGCCCACTGCCAGGAGTATTCGAATTTTGCCGTGTCGAGCGGCTCATAATTGGCAGTATCCAGGTAATCCACACCGGTTGCCAGGCAGGCATCCATGATGGTCAGATCCTGGTACGGCAAGGCAACGTTTATGACCAGCTTAGGGAGCTCTCGCTTTATCAGCTCGACCAGTCCAGGTACGTTGTCAGCATCCACTTGGGCGGTTTTGACCGGATAGTCTATCTGAGATGCTATGGCCTTGCACTTGGACTCCGTGCGTGACGCCAGAGTTATACCGGTAATTATGTCAGATGTCTGGGCGCATTTGTGGGTAACGACCTGTCCGACACCCCCTGCCCCGATTATCAGTACTTTGCTCATGGGTATCTCTCCTGGTTCATGGAGTAAAGAGTTGACCTTTCCAAATATTCTTTCAGGCGTGCAGAGTCAAGTGAAAAGTTTAGCATTAATGCCGGCAAAGTCTAAAATGTTCCGGGAAATATCAAGTAAATCGGATTGTTTTTTGATTTGGTGTTGACATGAATGATTTATTCTATAACTTCTTGATGGTATCAGATCATGCTTTTTGGAGGAGAATGAGATGCGCCAGGATTCAAGGATAGGCTTCATCGGCGGCGGCAATATGGCGGAGGCCCTGATCAAGGGGTTGGCACAGGGGAAGGTGGACGCTGCCAGGATTCATGTTGCAGAGCCGGATTCAAGTCGACGTGAGTATCTGGTTGCGCATTATGGGGTAAAGGTCTCACCGGAAAACAATCTCGTGGCTGCCGGATGCGACGTGCTGATCTTTGCCGTGAAGCCCCAGTTGGCCATCGCTGTGCTAGCCGGGATTGCCGATGTCGTCACAACCGACAAGCTGTGCATTTCGATCATGGCAGGGGTTAGCGCGCTGACTATCGAGTCGGCTTTTCAGATACCGGTAAGGGTGGTGAGGGCCATGCCGAATACCCCTGCCATTGCCTTGCAGGGCGCCACTGCCATAGCTCCCGGCTCCTTTGCCAGTCCGGAAGACATGGACGTGGCATTATCGATCTTTGAGTCGGTCGGCAAGTGCTGGCAGGTTGAGGAGCGGCTCCTTGATGCGGTTACCGGGCTCTCCGGCAGCGGGCCGGCCTATGTCATGACCTTTGTTGAGGCCCTTTCCGATGCCGGTCTCAAGAATGGTCTGCCGCGCGATACCGCCTACGGTCTTGCTTTGCAGACGGTCTTCGGCACGGCCTGCCTGATGGCAGAGACCGGCGATCATCCGGCTGTGCTGCGAGAAAAAGTGACATCCCCCGGCGGGACAACTATTGCGGGTTTGCAGGCGCTGGAAGTCGGCGGTTTTCGTGGAACAGTAATGCGTGGTGTGGATGCGGCAACGGCCCGTTCGGCTGAATTGGGGAAAAAGCAGTGAAACGCCGGGAAAGCCGTGAATCGTGAAACGTGTAGTGGAGGGCACTAGCGCTGTAGAGAAAAAACATCCCTGCGAAGATTGCCGCTACTGCCAGTGGTGCAGCGATGACCGCTGTCGGCTTTGTATGGGACAGAGATGCAGAGGGCGACGCAAGCTTTCTATACAGGAGCAGATCGAGCTGTATGAAGCGATGAATCGTGAAA
>JAYSLX010000002.1:0-7696 GCA_043725245.1 Geobacteraceae bacterium
CACCTGCTCCACCACCCAGGCCGAGAACGAAGCGGTTATCGACGATTTCCTTTCGCAGCACCCCGATTTTGTGGTAGAAGATTTACGCATACTGTTTCCCGAATATACGGAGTTTTTTACTGAACGGGGCTTTTTTCGGAGCTGGCCCCATCGCCACGGCATGGACGGCTTCTTCGCCGCCCGGCTGCGGAAAACATGACACAGCTAAAACCCGCCACAGAGGCACAGAAGGTTTACCCAAGAATTCAGGAGCCAGGAGTCAGAATCCAGAAGCTTTTCATTCTGGCTCCTGACTTCTGACTTCTGACTCCTGACTTGGAGGTAATTATGAAGAAGATCGCCCCATCCATCCTTTCCGCCGATTTTGCCAGGCTTGGCGACGAAGTACGGGCCGTGGCTGCTGGCGGGGCCGACTATATCCATATCGACGTGATGGACGGCCACTTCGTGCCGAACATCACTATCGGGCCACTGGTGGTGGAGGCAGTCAAAAAGGTGACACAGCTGCCGCTCGACGTCCATCTGATGATCAACAACCCCGACCTCTACATCGCCGATTTTGCCAGGGCCGGTGCCGACATCATCGTGGTCCACGCCGAAGCGACCCACCACCTGCACCGGACGGTGCAGCTGATCAAATCGCTTGGCAAAAGGGCTGGCGTTTCCCTCAACCCCGCTACGCCGCTGAACTGCCTTGACTATGTTCTGGAGGACCTCGATCTGGTGCTGCTGATGACCGTTAACCCCGGCTTTGGCGGACAGTCGTTCATCGAGGCTTGCCTGCCGAAGATTCACGCCCTGCGTGGCATGCTTGACAAACGGGGACTGGATACCGAGCTGGAGGTGGATGGCGGGGTGAAGACTGACAACATCGACCGGATCTCCCACGCCGGCGCCAATGTCTTCGTCGCCGGGAGCGCCGTCTTCGGCAGCAGCGATTACGCCGCTACCATCGCCGAACTGAAAAAGCGCGCCAGAGAACCGGTTTTGTAATAAATCACAAATCCGCCACGGAGTCACGGAGGCACAGAGAGGATCAAATGCCAAGCTTTTAAGGTTTAAACCCAAAAAATAGATTCTTGCCTTTGAGATTTTTCTCCGTGACTCCGTGTCTCCGTGGTGGATTTAGGATCGTTTCTCGTGGATCTACCGCCAGTTGTCGGCTCACCGCCGCCATTCTCAAGCAGTATATTGACATGGTTTTTGCATAAGACCCATAGCCGCTTGAAAA
Organism: Geobacteraceae bacterium; assembly: GCA_043725245.1. Taxonomy (GTDB): domain Bacteria; phylum Desulfobacterota; class Desulfuromonadia; order Geobacterales; family DSM-12255; genus Geoanaerobacter. The sequence continues at coordinate 1,232 of JAYSLX010000002.1, forward strand.
GTGGCAATCCCTATCACCAGGTAAGGAACGGCAGCCATGCCAACCAGCATCCTCATCATCGACGACTCCGACAACATCCGCAGCTCGATAGTCGCCACCCTTCGGGAAGTTGCGCTCTTTGAGCAGTACATTGAGGCAAAAGACGGTATTGACGGGCTCAAATCGCTGCTCGATAACCGGGTCGACCTGATTATCTGCGATCTGGAGATGCCCAGGATGGACGGGTTCAAGTTCCTCTCCATGCTCAGCGGCCGGGAGGAGTTGAAGGATATCCCGGTGATCATGCTGACCGGCAAGGAAGACCGGCAGAGCAAGATCAAGGGGCTGGAGCGGGGTGCCGTCGATTATGTGACCAAACCGTTCGATGCCGGCGAGCTGGTGGCCCGGGTCAAGGTGCAGCTGAAGATCAAGGCCCTCCAGGACGAGCTGCGCAAGTCTAATGAACTGCTCCTCGAACTCTCCAACACCGATCACCTCACCCGGCTCTACAACCGGCGCCACCTGATGGAGACCCTGGACAGGGAATTCAAGCGGGCCCTCCGGGAAGGGGGCTTTTTTTCGATGATCATGCTCGACATCGACCATTTCAAAAAGGTCAATGATACCTACGGCCATCAGGAGGGAGATGCGGTGCTCGTGGCAGTGGCCAATGTGGTCAGGAGGGAGTTGCGCCCTTACGACTATGCTGCCCGCTATGGTGGAGAAGAATTTGCTTTGTTACTCCCGGCAACCAACCTGGCTGGCTCAATGCAGGCGGCCGAGCGGGTGCGAAAAGGGGTCGAGTCAATGACCTTTGCCGACAAGCTGCAAAACCTGGTCGTGACAGTCAGCCTCGGCATTGCCACCTACCCATCCTCACAGGTCTACTGCATCGATGCCCTCATTACCGAGGCGGACGACGCCCTATACCGGGCCAAGGCTAACGGCAGGAACCGGATCGAGTCGATGATCGGGGCAACATAAGAAGTGTAGCGGACACCCGGCACAACGGGGCTTCTTGCGGCAATGGAGCTTGCAGTGCTGGACGATCAAGGCATGGTATTCGTTGAACAGCTCCGCATCGTTTTGAAGATGGGTCATGAACAGGGTCCGCACCTCTTCGTAGTCAGCCGTGGCCTTGATCAGCCCAAGCTCTGACAGAAGCCGCTTCGTATAGGCGTCAACCACGAAGGTCGGTTTACCGCCAGCATAGAGGAGGATCGAGTCGCAGGTTTCCGGGCCGATCCCCCGCACTTCCAGTAGTTCCTCCCGCAGCTTTTGCCAATCCCCGGCAAACATCCGCGTAAGGCTACCGTCGTATCTCTCGAACAGCCACCCCACAAACGCCTTCAGCCGCACACTTTTCACGTTAAAAAAGCCCGCCGGTTTAATGATATCGGCGAGCCGCTCCAGCGACACATCCCGCAGCGCTTCCGGAGTAAGGAGCCCCGCCGCCTTGAGGTTATGAATCGCCTTTTCCACGTTCCCCCAGTTGGTATTCTGGGTGAGGATCGCGCCGACGCAAACCTCGAAAGGGGTCTCCGCCGGCCACCAGTGGAGTGGGCCGTACTGTTTGAGGAGCAGGTTGAAGATTTGCCGGAGGCGGGTTTTAGTTCTCACTCTTGTGCCGGGTATTCGAGATAAAGCTCCTCACGCCGCATAGAGGACCTTTGCGCTATCAATTACTTCTTTGCGAATCTTCGGCTTCAAGCCACTCTTGGGGACGAGATCCACCTTGCGGTGCAGCATTGTCGAAAGCTCGCGCCCCATCCTCGCCAGGGTCATAAAACCGATTTCAGCATTCGGGCTGAATTCCACCAATAAATCGATATCGCTGTCCGGTCGGAAATCGCCGCCCAGGGCAGAACCGAAAAGGGCCAGTTCCCGCACCTGGTAACGTTTGCAGAATTCGGCTATTTCATTTATGGGAATCTCCACTTTCTGAGCAACCATAGCCATACCTCCCATTTAGCCTACGGACAATTCCACCTGGACCATATTTTACTTTCGCCGAAGAAAGTATATCAAGGCAATTCATATTATACTTTTAGGCCTGAAAGTATAATATGAATCCGGAGTTTCTGCCTTGGATCTGTTCATTTTGACTTTCATATTTCTCGGAACCCTCCGCGGCCAGCGGCAGGTCGGACGTTTCCTGCAAATAAGCTGAACCAGCGCGCTTCGGCCGTCCACGACGCTTTATTTCGCCAGGCGCAGCTTTTTTCTTCCCCCCCTGCATCTGCCCTTCTGCTGCCCTACGGCGTGGTCGGCTTTTTCGTCACTCAGCCGCCGAAACCTTCCGCCTCAACTTTGGCCTTGATTTCAAGCAGCCAGAGACTTTGCTTATCCGAAGGGATTTTATTCGGGATTCGAGCAGCAATTTTAACCACGCTCTCCTCATCAGGTGTCAGCAGTGATCGCTCAACGCCCCAATTTATAAGCTTTTGCCAGTAAATTGCCCCCATATCGACAACGGTTTTCTGAGCTTCTATCCCGTCGTCGGTCTTCTGCATAACCTTAGCATCCTTGGCTGCTACAACCGACTCGTTTTTATCAGCTAGTTCTGCCATGAATTCCGGCAGTAATGAAATATCCAGCGACTCCACCTTCTCCCAGCAGAGTTTTTTCTTGCACCATTCGGTTACGTTTTCGATCCCCCGATCTGGGTCAACAATAACTGCGAAAACAGCCTCGGAAATCATTGAAAGCTGACATTCGAGGGAGGCAGAAATGCGTTGCCGATTCCAGATGGTTCGAAAATCGAGAACTTTACCTCTATCCTTTGACCCAATGAGCAACGACAGCTTGGCAATCGTGTAGGCCACGATTTGTCCTCTGTATCCCTTATTATACCAATTTTGCCTTGAAACCAGTCGCTCAGTGGACTTCCAAAGAATTGCCTTGGCAACGACTCTACGAAAATATTCTTCGCTGAAATCCGTATCTGATACTTTCCAAAGCTCTTCGATCCACTCGGCAAATGCCCTGAAATTCTTTTGAGCCCCAAGATTGACAGTGTGGGGCAGGCCCCGCCAAGCATTTTCGTACTTTGCCAGATCAGTCTTTGTTATCAGCTGATCGCGGGGATTCTGCTGAAGGAACCTGCGCTTATCAGACGGGGACAGTTTCGCCTGTTCATTGAGGAACTGCCCCCGTGCCCGTTCATAAAACCAATGTGACTCGTGCTGGGAACCTGCCTGAGCCGGAGCCCAGATACGCCTGGAATGAGTCTCCACCCGCACGTGAAATGGGTGATTTGAAAAGAAATCGGCATCGCTTACCTTATTCTGGCTGTTGGCATATCGCGAAATGTTAGGGATAACTTCGTCCGCCCGATCAGGTGCAACTACCGAAAGCTTCATTTGAACAAAAATGTTACCAAGCTCCGTTCTGTCTTTGCGTCTTGTCGTAGAGAGTGAGGCGGTAGTCTGTCCCCCATTTACAATCTGAAGATCGCGTACTATTGTTAGGTACAACCCGTTTCCGCTGCTAATTACTTCCGCATCGCTTGCTGTAGCCGCTATACCATTGTTATAGGCGAAGAACATCGCTGGTTGCTTGTGGATGGTAGTCCTGATGCCGCTGTTTACACTTTTTGACCCCCGTGTTCCGAGAAATGCCCGAACGTTTCTTTCAAGCAGCCGACTTCCATACCTGTCGTACAGGTCTGCCAGCACAGTCCCAGGAATGACACTGAGATAGGCCTTGTATTCTCCAGAAGACTGGCTTGCCTCCAGACATGGGATTCCATCTGCTGAAAAATCCCGGAAATCGATTGCAAGCTCGTCTCTGCCGGACATGGACTCGTATGCACGGTGGAAGCGAGAAATGTCCCAAATGTGATACTCAACCGGAATTTGGTTTATATAATCTTCAGTCCAGTCCTTAATTCGATTGCTTAGAATTGCATCAGTCACAAGAAACAGACGGAAACGCATAATAGTCTGTCGATATCTATGAATGTCACCTGCCAGAGCATATGCCGGAGAGGCTTGCTCAAGTTCCAGATGGAGATGCCCACCAATAGCCTCAGACACAAATGCTCGCAACCTGGAAAATAGAGCCGTCGCATCCGTCTGCGTTAGCGTTTCTGCTTCAGATCCACCTCGAAAATTGGCAATAAGCAGTTTCATTGAGCCGTCAGCATCATCAAAGGAATAGCCATCTACTCGCAACTTCAGCCTGCGATCTCGCACCCCGTTGCCATCATGATAACAGGGTTCGAAGTCAGGGAATTCCTCGGCATCCATTAGCCTCTGAGAGGCTATGGTAACGAAAGCGGCTTGGGTAAAGTCACTCTCCGCCGCAGCATGAGACCTAACTGTTTCAAGAAAATCCTTGCGGAAATCATCAATTTCCACTTGTCTTCTCCCCGTCATCGACTATTTCGAACGGCAGGCAGGCTGCAAGATCCAGATCATACATTACCCTGCCAATTCCGGATGGAAGATGCGAATGAACAATCCTTGGAAATCCTTCACTGACATTGAAACGGCGAAAACCACCAAACTTATAAACATGGCTTCGGTACTCCTCCCTGTCAAAATAGCCGGCCGATATAAGTCGTTCCTCGAACAGAGTAAGAGCAACTGGATCGTGCTCAAACTTTTTGAGCATATCTGTCACGACATCTGGAAGACAAAATGCATCGTTATCAATACGCTCTGCTGGGTTTAATGTTACAGCTATGAGCTGCAGGGGGCGACCGGCATCCTCCAACTGTTCTGCAGAGGATATCTTGACCGTTGTCACACCCGGACGAAGCGTCTTCACTTCAAAGACTCCATTCGGATAACGGAAGTCCTGCTCCGCGTCAAGAGGCCCCACCCAGCCCTCCAGCGCTGGTATCGAACCGTAGGTTGGCAGGGCAAAGCGATCAAGAAACATTAGTTCTCCGATAAGCCCTCTTAACGCTGATTCGTCCAAGAGCCCGGCATAACTCCTCTCAAGCAGACGCTGCCAGCGTGCAAATCTCATTATAACGGCTTCAGCTGGTTTTGATTCCTCTGGCAGTTTTCTGCCGAACTCGATAATATCCTCGCAGAGATGGGAAAATATCCGTCCAAGTTCAGGCCGTACCAGTCGGAACATTAGAGCCCACCTATCATCATGTCTCTGCCGACAGAGTACTTGTATGGCTTGGGTCTGTGCTGGCACACCAACTTCCCTTTCCGTCACAAGAAGCAGAACTCGTTCCCCCGAAACATCCAATCCGAAATAGAAATCCAGAGGGTGACCCTCATCGACCCGCTGAAATCCTCTACCGGGTTCCAGCGTTTCCCAGCGCGATTCAAATGGTATCATCATCCGTCTCCATGTCATCGTCAGTTTCCACTTGGAACAGATTTCTCCACTCAACTAAATTGACCCGATATCTGACACGACGAGCCATATCGCGGTCGTCAAATTCAGGGAAGCTTAGGCCAACCGCGACCAAAGGAATTCCATCAGTATCGTAGTCTTGGCCATTCTCAACCGGTTTCACAAGATGGACTATCAGTAAGGGTTTCGGTCTGAGCCTCCTGTATTCCCAGTCAGGAATATTCCTGTTCAACTCACGATACTCTGCTTCTTTGGAGCAAAACAGATCCTCCGGAACTCCTTCTTTCTCGATCCCACGAGAACCAACGCGAGCCTTTGCACCAGAGACAAGGATAGAGCGAGAATCGCCCCTGATTTCAATCTTGCGTTTCTGAGGTCGGTAAGGAATCCCAGCAAACTCTATTTCCAGCTCACCACCACCATTAGGCAGAACGATATCCCAGCTTTGAAGTTTAACTTCGTCAGTTCTCTCAAGAAAAGACGCCAAGTCGTCACCCTGAAAGGTCAGGTTAAGAGGGTGGCTCTCGAAGCGCCTCAGGAATCGGCAGATTATATCCTTAGGTATATCTCGCCATAAGTTATTTCCAAAGGGAGACCTTTCCCGCTGAAATCCGTGTGTTTCCAATTCTGCAAACAAAGTCTCCGCGTGCAAAGCATTCGCACGGATTATATCCTGTGACTGATGAAGTCTTGGAGTTTCTATCCCCTGACCACTGATTGAAATTATTCGTTCAATCAGTTTTGAGTCGCGCATCTTGTTTCGTGCAGTGACAATAAGAGAATCAGGATGCGCTCGCACCTTAAGGCCGAAGTCCTTCGGTGTCAGGTTGAGTGTCTGCATGCGGCGGATTTCGCTACGCAGTTCCTCACTTGCAAGCGCAATATGCCGATACCAGTGGATTGCTTCCTCTGAGAGCCATATCCTGCACAAATCTGCATAACCGTCTCGATACCCGAACCACCGGCCCATCTGGAGTAGGGTATCGTACATCTGTGAATTCCTGAAAAAATAGCTTGTAGAAAGACCCTCAAGTGTCAACCCCCGTGAAAGGCTGTTGCCGCCGACTGCAACGACGCGAAGACCGCTTTGTCTGTAAACTGGATAGTCAAGACTGGCCGCACCAGTACGTTGGTTTACTGATCGGACTTCAACTGGCAAAACTG
>JAYSLX010000003.1:0-11360 GCA_043725245.1 Geobacteraceae bacterium
AAACAGCAGCTACATCAACAATATTAATGCGTTACACTAACAACCAAAACAACGGATATGCCGGACTTGATGATGTAAAGCCCGACAGACTCCTAGGAAGGTGAAGGAGGCGAAAAGCCCATTGGACTTTTGATCCGGAGGGAGAAATCAGGAAGGGATGAAAACCGACTTGCCTTTTATCTTCGCCAATGTGGCGACTATCAGCTTGACGGCATGTTCCAGGTCGGAAAGGGCCAACACCTCCACCGGAGAATGCATGTAGCGGAGCGGGATCTTCACCAGCGCCGTTGCGACGCCACCGCGTGAGATCTGCATGACGTTGGCATCGGTACCGGTCGCACGGGGGATGCCGGTAAACTGCACCGGGATCTTCAGTTCCTCGGCAGTTGCGGCGAGGAGGTCGAAGAGGACCGGGTTGATGTTGGCCCCGCGAGGCAGGATCGGCCCCTTGCCGAGTTTGACGTCGCCGTTGTGCTTCTTCTCCACGTCCGGCTGGTCTGTGGCAAAATCCACCTCAACACAGATGCCTATATCAGGGTTCACCGTGTAGCTGCTGGTGGTGCCGCCGCGCAGACCAACCTCCTCCTGGACCGATGAAACGCCATAAAGATCGATCGACAGTTTCTTTCCGCCTGCTGCCACCTGACGGAGCACCTCAGCCACCACGAAGCTTCCGGCCTTGTCATCGAAGCCTCGGGAAGTTACTCGGTCACCGTGGAGCCGCTCCAGCCCTGCAGCAAAGGTTATCTGGTCGCCGACCCTGACAAGCTTTTCAGCCTCTTTCTTCGTAAGTGCGCCGATGTCGATATACTGACTCTCCAGTTTGGTTACGGTATCGCGATCCTTGGGCTCCATCAGGTGGATCGGCTTCCGCCCGATAACTCCGGGAAGTGCCCCCCCCTTCGAATGGACCGTCACCCTCTGACCCGGTGTGATATGGGCATCAACGCCGCCGATTGCACTAAAATAGATAAAGCCGTTGTCGTCGATGTAACGAATCTGCAGGCCGATCTCGTCAGAATGCCCTACAAGCATGACCCGCGGACGATCCTTCCCGCCTCCCTCGATCAGACCATAGACGTTTCCCATTACGTCGGTGGTGACTATTGAAAAGTGATCGATGTATGAGCGGAAGACCCGCTGGGCAGGCTGCTCGTAGCCCGATGGGCTGGGAGCCTCAACCAGTCTGGCGAGAAAATCGAAGGATTCTTTGCGCATTGTCTACTCCTTTACATAACGTCAGATTTGAGATCCTGTTTATGAGGGTTAGAGGTCAAATATGGCGTGGTGTCTAAATCGGCAATTTATTCATCTGAGTTGGATCCATGTTTTCCAGAAAATCGGCATACCGGCGTTCATTGCTCTCACTAAGAACCTCTTCGTCGTTAAGTGCATAGCGGGTCGCCCAGTCGATAAGCTCAGAGGAAACCATGAGTGGGGTTTTTTTTGTCAGGGCCATATTAAGGGCCTCAGTGACACCCACCTCTATCTTCTGTTCGCGATTGGACCCGGAGAGCCAGACCTCCGCAACGATAGTTCCGCTCTCATCCCGATCAATGGTTATCCGGGAGAGCCGCAGGCGCAGCCTTTTCAGCAGAGCGTTGAGAAAACCTCCCCGTTCCCCCTGCCCGGCAAGATCCCTGTAAATCATGTCGGCAGCAATGGAAACCCCATCACCGACACTAATCCAAAGTGGAACCGTGGTGGTCCCGTCCGCCCCTTTGAGAAGCACCACCGGACGCTTGGAAACGCTGTCCATGGTAAAACCGAATACGGTCATTTCTCTATACATTTCATCCTCTTGATAAGTCTTAGTATTGGCCTTTTTAGCCATGGATTAATTCACCAAGTTGCGAGTTCTGATACCCTTGCACTATTTCCACCGTGACAAGCCTGCCGATCAAACACGCGTCACCTTCAAAATTAACGATCCGGTTCACCGAACTCCTGCCGAATATCTGCCCTTCCCGCCTGCTCGTCCCCTCCACGAGGATATCCTGCATCGTCCCAACCTGGGCCTCGTTCAGTTCCCGGGTGATCTTCTTCTGAATTTTCAGCAGACGGTCGAGCCTCGACAGCTTCAGATCGTAGGGTAGATCACCGTCGAAATCCGCGGCCATGGTTCCAGGCCTTTGGGAGTAAAGGAACGAGAAGAGGTCGGCATACCGGACCTCCTCAACCAGTGAGAGAGTTTCGGCAAAATCTTCCTCACTCTCTCCGGGAAACCCGATGATTATGTCGCCGGTTATGGCGATATCCTTGCGTATCTCCCTGAGAGCCACGATCTTTGACAGGTACTCCTCCCTGGTGTAGCCACGGTTCATCCGGGCGAGGACAGAGCTGCTTCCTGCCTGGGCAGGCAGATGGATATGGGGGCAGAGCTTGTCCAGCTCGGCAAAACAGTCGATGAGAGGCCGGGTGATATCCTTCGGATGAGACGTGGTAAAGCGTATCCGCCTGATCCCGTCGACCTTCGCCACCATCCTGAGAAGACCTGCAAAATCGGGCTCTCCAGGATCATTCAGTCCGTAGGAGTTGACATTCTGACCAAGCAGCGTCACCTCTTTAACCCCTTGCTCCGCCATCTGCCTGATCTCGGCAATAATCTCTGACGAGCGTCGGCTCACCTCGCGCCCCCGGACATAAGGGACTATGCAGTAGGAGCAGTAGTTGTCACACCCCTGCATGACGGTAACAAAGCGGGCAACACCGCCAGGCCGGGCATCCACAGGGAAGAGGTTAACCCTGGTTTCGCTGTCTATAAAATCGACCTCTGCCAGCCTTCGCCCCTCTTCGGCTGCCCGGACGATCTGCGGAAGGCGGTGCAGATTGTGGGTGCCGAACACAAGGTCCAGATGCGGAACTTTCTCCAGCAGGCGTTCTCCTTCCTGTTGGGCAACACACCCGCCAACACCGAGCAATAAGCCCGGCCTCTTCCTTTTCATCGCTCGTAAGTTTTCCAACTGCTTGTAAACCCGCTCCTCGGCCTTTGCCCGGACAGTGCAGGTATTGAAAATGATCAGATCCGCAGAATCCGCTGAATCCGTCAACTCATACCCAATGCCTGCAAGCAGCGCGGCTATCCTCTCCGAATCGCTTACGTTCATCTGGCAGCCGAAGGTCTGCAAATGGAGCTGTTTTACTGGCTTCATCATTCCCTCATTAATGTATGTCATCCAGATGGATAGTACGCAATCTCCACCACTGCCGTCAACACCTTTGCCATATCTGAAAACCGTTTCCGGCCGGCCCCTTGTAAAGCCAACTTGGTGTTGCTTTTGACAGCCACATGTATTACTATTCTCAGCCATTGTCAAACTCGATTAAACCTATCTAACGCCAAGAAGGAGTCACCCCTCAATGCTCGGGATAATGCGCAAGTACAAGGAGTCTATCGTCATCAAGGTGGTCTTCGTGATTATCGTTGCCTCCTTCATCGGAACCATGTTTCTGGTCTGGGGGCAGGGTGGTAAAGCCGACGGCCCATCCGGCTACGCAGCCAAGGTGAACAAGGGGAAGATATCACTTGAGCAGTTTCAGCGGAGCTACTACCGAATGAGGGGCATCTACGAGCAGCTCTATGGGCAGTCCCTCACCCCGGAACTCGAAAAGCAGATGGGCATCAAGAAGATAGCTCTGGACAATCTCGTCGAATCGCTTCTGGTCAAACAAGAGGCCGACCGGATGGGCATCAAGGTCAGCAAGGACGAGATCGCCGCTGCCATTGCGGCAGTTCCGACCTTCCAGAAGGATGGTGGCTTTGACTTCAACCTCTACCAGCAGACACTTAAGGCAAGCCGTCTGACCCCGCAGGATTTTGAGGATGGTCAGAAGGAAGAGCTGATGATCAAGAAGGCACGCCAGAAGATCACTGACAAGGCGCAGGTCTCCGACGATGAAGCCCTCTCACTGTACAAGAAACGTAACGACCGTGTAGATCTGCAGTTCGTCTCCTTCTCCCCGGCCGATGTCCGTGGCGAAGTGAAGCTGACTGAACAGGATCTTACCACTTACCTGCAGGGGCATCAGGCACTGTTCAAGACCCAGGAGCGGATCAGCATTGCCTACACGCTCATCGATCCGGTAAAAACGGCAGGCCAGGTATCTGTCACGGAAGAGGAGACCCAAACCTTCTACCAGCGGAACATCGACCGCTACCAGGGTAAAGGTGGCATCCTCCCCTACGTTGAGGTGAAGGAGAAGGCCAAGGCCGATGCACTCAAGGCAAAGGCGGCCAAACAGGCCTACGAAATGGTTGCTGATGTCACCAACAAGAATCTCAAGAGTAGCGACCTGGCAGCCGCTGCAAAGAGCCTCGGCTCAACTGTAAGCGAAACACCCCTCTTCACTGCCGTGGCACCCGCCCCGCAACTGGCCGGCGAATCGGAGGTCATCAAGCGTGCCTTCCAGGCAAAAACGGGAGAACTTGGCGGACCTGTCGAGACTGCAAAAGGGATTTACATCTTCAAGATCAAGGAGCGTAAACCTGCTGCTGTCCCGCCGCTGACCGAGATAAAGACTGAGGTAGAGGCCCGTGCTGCAATGGACAAGGCGCAGGAACTCGCCAAGAAGAAGGCCGAGGAAGCCCTTGCAGCTTTAGGCAAAAACAACCCACCCGCCAAGCTCCAGGAGACCGGACAGTTCGCATTCTCCGACAAGGCCCCCATTGTCCCGAAGATTGGTCCTTCGCCAGACGTCATGGAAGCCGCATTCACCCTAACGGCTCAGTCACCGGCAGCCAAGACCCCGTTCAAGATAGGCGACCGATGGTTTGCCATCAAACTCAAGAACCGTATAGCCGCCGATACCACACCCTACCAGCAGAGCAAGGAAGAGCTGAAGAAGGAGATGCTTCCCAAGAAACAGCAGGAGGCCATGGCCGCATGGATAAAGGAACTTAAGTCCAAGGCCAAGATAGATATCAACGCCTCTCTCATTGCCGATTAATTCGCTGATCATATATTGAGGAGAAACCATCATGTCCAAACTAGTTCTGCAGACCGACTTTACCGATCTCAAGCTGGCAGCACGCGGCAAGGTGCGGGATATCTATGATCTTGGCGATGAACTGCTCATCGTCACCACTGACAGGATATCAGCCTTTGACGTGATCATGAACGAGGGGATTCCGGACAAAGGGTATGTACTTAACCAGATATCGGCCTTCTGGTTCCGGCAGATGGAAGATATCATCCCGAATCATATCATCAGCACCGAAGTAAAGGATCTCCCTGCGGTCTGCCGGAAGTATGCAGAGGAGCTGGAAGGTCGTTCCATGCTGGTTAAGAAGGCCAAACCCCTGCCTGCAGAGTGCATCGTACGCGGCTACCTCTCCGGGTCCGGCTGGAAGGATTACACAGCGACCGGCGCGATCTGCGGCATCAAGCTCCCGGTCGGTCTTATGGAATCGTCAAAACTCCCCGAACCGATCTTCACCCCCTCCACCAAGGCGGAACTCGGCACCCACGACGAAAACATAACCTTTGACCAGATGGTGGAGATGTGTGGGAAGGAGCTTGCCGGGAAGGTCCGCGGCGTAACGCTCAGGATCTACTCGAAGGCGCGTGACATAGCGGACGCCAAGGGGATCATCATAGCCGACACCAAGTTCGAATACGGCATCTATAACAACGAGTTGATCATCATCGATGAGTGCATGACCCCGGATTCGAGCCGTTTCTGGCCAAAGCAGGGGTACAAGCCCGGTGGACAGCAGCCGTCATTTGACAAGCAGTTCCTGCGCGACTACCTTGAGACCCTTGACTGGGGCAAAACAGCACCGGCACCGCCGTTACCGGAAGAGATCGTCCGCAAAACCGGCGAGAAGTACATGGAGGCGCTGGTAAAGCTGACCGGCAAAGGGAAGTAAACAACCTTTCCGAAGAAGAGAAGCCCCGGATCCAGTCAGGATATCCGGGGCTTTTTATATTTTATTCGGATGTCTGTCCGTTTTCCAATCTTGTCAATTATTCGGTTCACAAGGGAGCATTTCAGCTAGTAGGGTTTCAGCTGCGATGAAATGTTATTGACCAGTTCACGTGCGCGCGTAAACTGGTCATCCATCCAAATGGCACATTTATACTGGAACTGTTTTCACTCACTTAACAATCTTAATCTGAAAAGCTTCTTCGCCAGTTTGTAGATATCATCTTTGGCTCCATCACGACGAATACCAACGGCAACAATAACTACAACAATATCGTTGCCTCTGATCTGATAAATGATGCGGTAACGTTGCCCAACAGCCCTTATACTGCGACACCCTGACAATTCACCGATCAGTGCCTTGCCCTGCTTTTCCGGGTCTTCAGTCAGACGATCAATTACCGCTCCGATTTTCTCCCGGATGCGCCGATCAGAAATGTCCGACAAAAGCTTCAATGCTGTTCGTGTAAGCAAAATCTGCCACTTCACAGGTCAAGCTCCTGTTTGGCATCCTGCCATGAGATGAGCTTGCCGGAATTCATTTCTAGTATGCTCTGGCGTAATTGGGCCATCAGTTCTTTATCCCCCATCACTTCCAGCGTCTCCGACACCGCTTCGTACAATTCCCACGGCATCACAGCCAACACCGGCTTGCCACGGCGAGTGATTTCCAGAACATCAAGCTGTCCGTTGTGGAAAAGAGTTTCCGGTAGGGACGTAAGCTGTTTTCGTGCTTCCATAATTGACAATGTGTGTGGCATGGCAACCTCCTTAACTGTACCTATGAAGGTACAGTTAAGCGTTAACATAGTCAAGCGCGAATTGCAATTCTCGGTTTGTATTCAACCAGATAAAATGTAGCCGTGGGATAAATCCCACGGCTACCATCAAACGCCCCTACAGGGCTTTAAACTTTGTTGCAAAGACCTAACCGGACAACGCTGCCGACACGGGTAAGTAATTTGTAGCATCCATAAAAAAACCCGGTCTCTCAGTCGAGAAACCGGGTTTTTTATTTACACGGCAGTAGACTTACATTAGCTCATCGAGCCGCCTGAAATACTCTTCCCTGCACCAGTTCTCCACCTCCACCATTGCCTTGAAGGGCTCTCTAAAATCGTGACGGCCGATGGTAAAGACCCCGTGACCATAGACCAGTGCCCGCCCAGGTCCGGCAATAACCGGAGGAACCCTCTTTGCCAGGCCGCCTGCTCCGATCTCTCCTGCCACAACCGGCGTTCCGCCCAGTATCCTCACCTTGTCGCAATCCTTCCAACAGTCTTTTACCGGGCAGTTCTTCTCCTCGCAGAGCATACTCATGACAACCGAAAACTTCGGGTGGCCGTGAAGGATGATCAGGGCGTCGCTGGTTTCATAGATCCGGCGGTGGGCCGCCAGTTCGCTCGATGCGGTGATACCGGTTGTCGAACTGTTCCCGAAGGGGACAGGATCTATGCAGCCGGCCAGTTCATCAAGGCTGGCAGCGGTCTGAGAGATGTAGATCATCTCTCCGCTCCGACAGGAGATGTTGCCGAAAAAGGAGTCCACCAGCCCCCGCTCCACGGTATAGCGCCCCACTGCCGCCACCTCGTCGAGAATCTCTTCATGGCCGGAAAGCGGCCCCGAACGGAATACGAGACCATCGGAGGAGAGCGGCCTGAGCCATTCGGTGCGGAAGGAAGCGAATGCCTCCCTCTCACCCGGCAGTCTGAATCCTTGCGACAGCAGATCCTCCAGGTACTTTACAAAGGTCGAATGAAAGACCGAAGAGTAGTTGATAAAGGCCTGCTCAACCGTAAGAGCGCCATTGGCAATGATGCCGATCCCTTCGACGATCACCCCCTTGCGGCTCCCCAGCAGCCGTGCGATCTTCTCGGTCGGATCATTGCCAAAATCTGAGGCTCTCAGAAAAGGTATGTCGTGCAGAAAGGTGCGGGTTTCGGTGTCCCGCGGGACGATGGCAGCATCGGTTGTCGGAGAACGAGCTATAAGAAAGTCGGCAAAAGGGAGCGAAGGTCTGGCGGCAATCAGCGACAGGCAGTTGAGACGCGACAGTACAGACTCGGCAAGCCTTGCCAGCGAAGGCTCCCCACCTGAGATCATCACGTCGTCCTTGGCGGCAAATGCAATATGGTCCGGCAGGGCTGAGCGATCTGCAATCAGCTTGGCCGTATACTTGGCGATCTGGTCTTTCATGGCTCAAACCACCCCCAATCGATCATTCATTTGGTTTTCAGTAGGGGCGTGGTCTGTGACCCGCCCGCCTTTGACCATCATGCCTACCGCTCCAGCCAGTTCGGGTCATCAAAGGTCCCTTCAGGCGTGAGACCACGGATCCGGTAGTATTTCTGCAACTCCTCTTCAAACCTCACACGATCAATCGGTGGTATCTCTATCCCCTCTCCGCTTGACCCCTGCTCTTTGAAGAAGCGATCCGGAAGCTGGTCGTCAGCTTTGGTGAATCCATTGGCGCAGTTGTAGAAACGTTCGGTGAGGTAGATCCGCTCTCCGATCTCCTTGAGGAGCTGTGGAGTGTACTCGATTCCGGTGGTGGCAGAGAGGAGCTCGGCATACTCCTCCAGAGTGGCACCGAAGAAGGAGAACTTGCAGGCGACCAGCGAATCCACGGCTGCATTGGTGTCTTCTGCGATCTTGATGATTCGTGCCTTGCCGGAGAAGGAGAAGCGGTCTGTCGGAACCGGTTTGCGGAGGATCTCATGGGAGATGGGATATGCCCGCAGATGGCATCCTCCCCGGTTGCTCGTGCAGTAGGCAAGCGCCATGCCGTAGGCGCCGCGCGGGTCATAGGCGGGAAGTTCCAACCCCTTGACAGACATGGATAACCCCGGCTTCCCCAACTGATCGGTCAGGCGCCGTGAACCGAGTGCCAGTTGCTCACCGGTGCCTCGCCGGTACGCGGTATCGTGCAGCAGCCCAGGCAGATCATCGGCCGTCGGGAAGGAGCCGCATGCCTCTCCCCAGGCAGAGAGGGTAGCGGCAGCGGTGATGGTATCCATCCCCAGTTCATTGCAGAGGGTGTTTGCCTTCACTATGGCAGACAAGCTGGCGATGTTGTTCAGAGCGCCAAAGTGGGAGACCGTTTCATACTCCGGAAGATGCTCCCCTTGTGGGGTGCTCTTCTTGCACTGAATCGGACAGCCGTAGCAGCCGTCCTTCTTCGCCTTGAAGTCGCGCTTTATGGCAGGCCCTGAATAGTTCTCTGCCCCCTCGAATACTGTCTTGCGGAAGTTCTCGGTGGGGGCCATCCGCCGCTGCCGCATCAGGTCGACCAAGGCCGGGGTACCGAACTCAGCGATCCCCAGTTCGCCGAATATGACGGGTGAGGCACGAAAGAGGCGAAGCACGTCGCGACGGGCATGTTCAAACCGCTCAGGATGGGCGATGATCGTGCTCCGGTCGCCGTCAACGACTATCGCCTTCAGCCCCTTGGCACCCATGACCGCGCCCAGGCCACCCCTTCCAACGGAGTTCCCCTCACCCATCATGATGTTAGCAAAGAGGACGCCGTTCTCGCCGGCAGGTCCGATTGCCGCCACGCTCCCTTGATCAGCCAGGGAAGCGACGGTCTCCTTTACCATCTTCCCCCAGAGATGATCGGCAGGCTGGAGCTCGGCAGATTCTCCCCGAATGGAGAGGAACTGTGGCGTGGGGCTCCTTCCGGTTATCCAGAGAAGATCGAGCCCCGCAGCCTTCATCCTCCAGGCAAACCGCCCGCCAGCCGAGCAGTCGTAGATGGTCCCGGTAAGAGGTGAACGGGAGACCACCGAAAGCCTTGCCGCAGTTGGTGCAGGAGTTCCGCAGAGCGGCCCGACCGCAAAGATCAGCGGCATCTCGGGTGACAGAGGATCAAGCCGGTAATGGTCACGCATGAGGCGCACGCCGAGTCCCCGTCCGCCGAGATAAGCATGGAGGAGCTCTTCCGGAATATCCTCCCGCCACGTTCGGCCCGACGTCAGGTCAACCTTTAATATTTTCCCTGTCCATCCGTTCATATCGTTAAAGGTACTCCCTCTGCCCCCGGCGCTCCAGCTCCTCCACCACCTTCTTCACATCCTGCGCCCGATCCAGCGGGCAGACCAGCAGGGCGTCCGGAGTGTTCACCACCACCAGGTCGTTGACCCCTACCAGAGCGACCAGCCTGCCTCCGCCGTTCACAAGGCACCCCCCGGAATCGACTGAAATGAGCTCCGTGCCGTCCATGGTCACGTTGCCGTCATCAGCTTCCGGAAGAAGGCCGGGAAGGGCACTCCAGCTACCGACATCGCTCCAGCCGAAATCTGCAGGAATCACCTCGACCCTGTCGGAGCGTTCCATGACACCGTAGTCGATGGATTCGCCGGTGATCCCGGCATAGATCGCCTCTATCTGAGGGTTCAGATCAGCAAGTTCCCAGATGTCGCCGGTGAAATCAAGGCTTCCCAGCAACTCATGGAGTGCAGGCATATGGGTCGCCATCTCCTCCAGAATGGTGTCGCAGCGCCAGAGGAACATGCCGCTGTTCCAGTAGAAATTACCAGCCTCCAGATACTCAAGGGCCTTCTCCAGCGGCGGCTTCTCCACGAAGCGGATAACAGGGTAAGGCCCGCTACCGCGGCAACCCCTCTCTGCCTCGATATAGCCGTAACCGGTTTCCGGGCGGTCAGGGGTTATGCCGAGAGTAACCAGATAACCATTGAAAGCCGTCTCCTGGGCCTGACGGATGGTTCTACAAAACCGGGCCTCATCGGTGATGTAGTGATCGGCAGGGAGCACCACCATGACCCCCTGGGGGTCGTGGCGGGCGATGATGGCGGCAGCAAGGCCGATGGCAGAAGCTGTGTTCCGACCTACCGGCTCGGCGATAATATCCAGAGGCACACCTGTGACAAAGGCGAGTTGCTCTGACGTAGCGGCAGCCTGTTCGGCATTTGTCACAACGAGAATCCGTTTCGGCTTGAGCGGCAGGACCCGGTCAACGGTTCGTTGAAGCATGGACCTGCCACCGAATACCGACATGAGCTGCTTGGGGGTTCTCTTCCGGGAGAGGGGCCAGAAACGGGTTCCTGACCCGCCGGCAAGAATGACGACGTACATGGGGGGTATCTCCGATAATTGGTTGTAAAGAACCGCCGTTGGGGGTCTCTCTATAAAATTGGTTTTGGTAAGTTAGAAGATATTTTGGGCATTTTTGGCAGAAAATAACTTCGTTAACTTACGTATCCTGTATTTCAGGGCTCGGGAGTGTAAAGCTAAAGGTAGTCCCTTCCGGCAGGCTGCTGATGAAGGCAACCTTACCCTTCAGGTAGCGTTCACCGAACAGCTTGACGCTGTAAGTGCCGACTCCCCGTCCGGTCTCCCCTTTTGTGGAGAAGGAGCGCCGGAAGAGCTGCAGCTGGACCTCTGCGGGTATCACGCCGGGGTTATGAACCGAAAAA
>JAYSLX010000004.1:0-19249 GCA_043725245.1 Geobacteraceae bacterium
GAAACGGTATCTGTTGACTGATCAGGATGGCCAGTAGAATCAACTTACGGGTTAAGTTGATTCGGTCAGAATCTCAAGGCCGACAGACTCCTAGAAAGAGCAAATAGGGGCCGTCTACCAACCGCCCCCTTTCCTGAGCCCTGACCCATGATGGAACACTTCTACTGGTTTGCACTGAAATCTGTCCCTACGGTGGGAAACGTGACCTTCCGACGCCTGGTCGAGCATTTCGGGTCACCCAGGCATGCCCTGGAAGCATCGATTACGGAGCTTGCACGGACCAGGGGGATTTCAGCATCAGTCGCAGCATCAATCGCCAGCCATGACTACCGCGCCTCTGCCGAGCGTGAATGCCGCGCTGTGGAAAAGAGCGGGGCAGAGGTGATCGACTTTCTCTCCCCCGAATACCCGCGCCTTCTCCTTGAGATCACCGATCCGCCACCCTATCTCTACGTCAAGGGAAGCCTCAAAGGCCTTGACCCGGCCATAGCAATAGTCGGTTCCAGGCGTGCAACCAGCTACGGCATACAGGCGACCGGCCGACTTGCCTCAGAACTGGCAGAGCAGCGGGTTACCGTGGTTTCCGGAATGGCGCGTGGGATCGACACTGCCGCTCACCAGGGGGCGCTCAAGGCAGGGGGCAAAAGCGTAGGGGTCCTCGGATGCGGAATCGACGTCGTATACCCGTCGGAAAACCGCCCCCTTTTTGCTGAAATGGAGCAAAATGGGGCACTGATCTCTGAATTTCCCATGGGCACTGGGCCGTTGGCCCCCAATTTCCCCCGTCGTAACCGGATCATAAGCGGAATATCGCACGGGGTGCTCGTTGTAGAAGCGACCGAGCGGAGCGGATCGCTTATCACCGCCCGGTTCGCGCTGGAGCAGGGCAGGGAGGTCTTCGCCATTCCAGGGGCAATAACCTCGGGCGCAAGCCGCGGCACCAACCAATTGATAAAACAGGGGGCCAAGCTGGTGGAGACAGTGGCAGATGTCCTTGAGGAGTTTCCAAATGGTGGGACCTCGTCACGGATGCCGATCCAACCTGCACTGCTCCTGGATCCGGTGGAGAGCAAGGCCTGCGCCCTGCTCGCGGAAGGACCGCTGCAGATCGACGAAATCGCAGGGAAAGCCGGGTTGACAGTACATCAGCTTTCCGTTATGTTACTCCGCCTGGAATTGCGGGGGGTGATAATGCAACTCCCCGGAAAAATATTTGTATTAGCCTAGCCCTTCTAAGCAGGGCTTTAGACAAAACCTTCATGGTGACCATATGCCGCAACACCTCGTTATCGTCGAATCGCCTGCCAAGGCCAAAACCATCGAAAAATTCCTTGGACCCGAATACAAGGTACTTGCCTCCTTCGGCCATGTCAGGGCACTTCCCAGCAAACAGGGGTCGGTGGACGTGGAAAAGGATTTCGAACCGAAGTATGCGGTTCTTCCCGAAAGCAAAAAACATATCGACGCCATCAAGCGCGAACTCAAAGGTTCAGACTCGCTGCTTCTTGCAACTGACCCCGACCGGGAAGGAGAGGCCATCTCCTGGCACCTGCTGGCTGCTCTGGGGATCGATGAAAAGACCTCCCCGCTTCAGATAAAGCGGGTGGTGTTTCATGAAATCACAAAAAACGCCATCGTCGATGCTGTCCAGAACCCGCGTACAATCGCCTATGACCTTGTGGATGCTCAACAGGCCCGCTCCGTACTCGACTACCTCGTCGGATTCACCCTGTCGCCATTTCTATGGAAAAAGATCCGTTACGGCCTTTCAGCCGGTCGTGTTCAATCGGTGGCGCTCCGTCTCGTCTGCGAACGGGAGCGGGAAATCCAGGCTTTTAAGAGCCAGGAGTACTGGACCATTGCCGCCGACCTGACAAAACAGGAAGGGCAGAAACTTAGCGCCACCCTTTTTGAGGTTGAACGGAAGAAACTCGGCAAGTTCGATATCCCTGACCAGGGAGCCGCAGATTCGCTGGTCAAGGCCCTGGGTGGATGTCCCTACAAAGTCGACAAGGTAACAAAGAGCGAACGGAAGAGAACCCCGGCCCCCCCCTTCACCACCTCCACCCTGCAGCAGGAAGCGGCCCGCAAGCTCGGGTTCACTGCTAAGAAGACAATGTCAACCGCTCAGAAGCTCTATGAAGGGATAGACATCGGCGGCGGCGCAGTCGGTCTCATTACCTACATGCGTACCGACAGCGTGGTTCTCTCAACCCAGGCACTTGAAGAGGCGCACCAGGTCATCACCAGCCTCTACGGCAAGGAGTATGCGCTTGCCAAGCCGCGCTTCTTCAAGAACAAGGCAAAGAACGCGCAGGAGGCGCATGAGGCGATCCGGCCGACCTATATCAGCAAGACCCCGGCAGAGGTAAAGAAATTCCTCTCCTCCGACCAGTTCAAGCTTTACGAGCTGATCTGGAAGCGAACCGTGGCCTGTCAGATGGCCGAGGCGCTTCTGGACCAGACCTCTGTGGACATCGCTGCCGGAGAGAAGTTCAAACTCCGCGCCACCGGCACCGTTATCCGCTTCCCCGGCTTCATGAAACTCTACATCGAGGGGGTCGACGATGAGACCGAAGAAAAGGAAGGTCTCCTCCCGGCTCTTAATGAAGGTGAGACTCTTAACCTGAAGGAGTTGAAACCCGAACAGCACTTCACCCAGCCCCCCCCGCGATACACCGAAGCAACCCTGGTGAAGACACTGGAAGAGTACGGCATCGGTCGCCCCTCCACCTATGCCAGCATCATGAATACCCTGCTGGAGCGGAAATACGCCCGACTGGAGACCAAGCGCTTCTTCCCGGAGGATGTGGGGATGGTGGTGAGCGACCTGCTGACCCAGCACTTCAACCAGTACGTTGACTATAACTTTACCGCACGCCTTGAGGAGGAGCTGGATCAGGTCTCCCGCGGAGAGAAGCAGTGGAAACCGCTGTTGCGCGACTTCTGGGAGCCCTTCTCCACCCTCCTTAAACAGAAGGAGACAGAGGTCAGCAAGTCAGACGTCACCACCGAAGTCACCGATGAAAAGTGCCCGGAATGCAATGAACTGCTGGTGGTGAAACTGGGTAAACGAGGCAAGTTCATCGCCTGCACCGGTTACAAGGATGGGTGCCGCTATACCAGAAACCTCGAGTCTGCCGAAGCACCAGAAAAGGCTGAGCCGGTCATCTCCGAGGAGAAGTGCGACAAGTGTTCAAGCCCCATGCTTATAAAGGACGGCCGCTTCGGCAAATACCTTGCCTGCTCCGGCTTTCCCGCCTGCAAGAACATCCAGCCGCTGGTAAAACCCAAGGGAACCGGAGTCACCTGCCCCGAGTGCAAACAGGGAGAACTGACCGAGAAAAAATCCCGATTCGGCAAGATGTTCTTCTCATGCAACCGCTACCCGGAGTGCAAATTCGCACTCTGG
This sequence comes from Geobacteraceae bacterium, assembly GCA_043725245.1. GTDB lineage: Bacteria > Desulfobacterota > Desulfuromonadia > Geobacterales > DSM-12255 > Geoanaerobacter. The sequence goes on from JAYSLX010000004.1 coordinate 3,413, forward strand.
GACCCGCCACAGCCCGGCCCCTGCCCGACATGCGGCTTCCCGCTGCTGGTAAAAAAGGTTTACAAGCGTGAGGGGGAATTCCTGAAGTGTCCCAAAGAGGGTTGCGATTACAAGAGCAACAAATGACCCCCTCCTCGAAACAGGACAATCAGATCAATGAGTCCGCGGAAACAGATTATATAACCATAATTATTCTGTGCGTCATAATCCTCCTCTCAATGGGCCTGCGACTAACCTTTCTCCATGAACCTTTCGATAGGGACGAAGGTTGGTATGCCTACATAGCTCAGGAGATCTTGAGAGGTTCTCTCCCTTATCGGGACCTGCTTGAAATGAAGCCTCCCGGCGGCTTCTACATATACTCTGCCGCCATCTCCATATTCGGCCATACGGTAGAAGGGATCCGGATTTTCACAGCCATATATGCACAGGGAACGCTGCTTGCGGTTTACTGGCTCGCTTCTCGCTGCGGCGGGAAGGTTGCGGGAATTATAGCATCCCTCATTTTCGCTATTATCTCTGCCGACCCGATACTGCAGGGGAGCAGCAGCAACCTTGAAGTTTTTATGATCCTCCCGCTTGTACTTTCAGCAGCTTCAATGCTCAAAGGCCTCGATAACTGTGACTGCAGATTCATGGTGCTATCAGGACTCATGTCTGCAACTGCCCTCATGATCAAACCAGCTGTTCTCCCAGCTGTGCTATTAATAATCATATCCACAATCTTCCACTCGCGGGGACAGCTTCGACAGTTGGCAGCATATGCCGGTTCCCTTGCGGCGCCATGGATGATACTTTTCCTGTATCTGTTCGCCAACGGGATACTGAATGATTTCTTCCAGTGGGTCGTGGTAGTTCCCTATTCTTATGCCTCAGGGAAGACCGGCATAACAGGGCCAACAATAACCATATTGCTTACGAATCTGCGTCAGCTTTTTACTCTTTCTTCGGTTATATCGATACCTGTATTCTTTTATCTCATTTTCCGCCACAAACACCGGGACCGAACATTTGCGGCGCTGCTGCTCCCGGCAGCTCTCGCAGGCGCACTACTGCCAGGGAAGAACTTCCCTCACTACTTCATTCAGGTGACCCCCTTTCTGGCCGTGCTGACCGGGATCGGATCAGCCATCTTTATGAATATAAAAGGGTGGAACCGTATCATTGCCTCCTCCTTTCTGGCCGGAAGTCTGGTCTGGTATACAGTCTCAATTTACCCATATTATTTCCTGCTTTCTCCGAAAGAGGTCTCGGTAGCAAAATTCGGGGCTGATTTCACCCAGTCGGAAATTATCGCAAAATATATAAAGGAGAGAACAGGTCCGAAAGACTATCTTTTCCAGTGGGGATTCCAACCTGAACTCTATTTCCTTACAGGGCTTCGGGCTCCACTCCCTTACGTCATGAGCATCTACGCACCTTTCGAGAGAGAACCCGACAAGGTCAAACTCAAGCTTATCCAGTCACTCTTGCAAACTCGACCAACCTACATTGTCTATCAGCCCGAATGGGCCTATTTCCCCGGTAGAGAGCAGGTTGAAAACTTTATTTCAAAGGAATACCACCTGGAAACCCAGATCGCTTACGCCTTGATATTTAGGAGAAACAACTGAGCACGCTGCAAGAAAAATCTCCTGTCATATCTGTTGTCGGCGCAGGCCTTGCCGGATGCGAGGCAGCCTGGCAGGCAGCAGAGCGCGGCATTGCCGTCACCCTTCACGAAATGAAGCCTGCAAGGTTTTCCCCGGCCCACCACTCCCCTAACCTTGGAGAACTGGTATGCTCCAACTCCCTGCGCGGAGCAGGGCTGGAAAACGCCGTGGGACTGCTCAAGGAGGAGATGCGGCGACTAAGTTCTCTTTTCATGGCCGCAGCCGACGCCACCAGGGTGCCGGCAGGCGGGGCTCTGGCAGTTGACCGCGACTTATTCGCCACCTTTATAACTGAGCGGATAGAGAAGCACCCCCTCATCACCCTGGTTCGGGGTGAAGTGACAGAGATACCTCACACCGAAACCGTTGTCATCGCCTCAGGGCCGCTGACCAGCGACTCGCTGGCCTCCGTCATCAGCCGGCTTACCGGTGACTACCTCTATTTCTACGATGCCATCGCACCAATCGTTTCAAGAGAGTCGCTCGACATGTCACGCCTCTTCTATGCTTCGCGATACGGAAAAGGGGAGGGGGATGACTACCTGAACATCCCCCTTGACGAACCGCTCTACAATGTATTCATTGACGCTCTGCTTGCCGGCGAAAAGGTTCCTGCTCGCGACTTCGAGAAGCTGATACACTTTGAGGGATGCATGCCGATAGAAGAGCTTGCCGCTCGCGGCCGCGATACCCTCCGTTTCGGACCGATGAAACCGGTCGGACTCATTGACCCCACCTCAGGCCGGGAGCCGCATGCCGTAATCCAGCTCCGGATGGAAAACAGCGAGGCCACAATGTTCAATATGGTGGGTTTCCAGACCAAACTGACCTGGCCTGAACAGCGGCGGATATTCCGGATGCTGCCAGGCCTTGAAAATGTGGAGTTTATCAGGCTTGGCTCCATGCACCGGAACACTTTCATAAACGCCCCAGCCCTGCTCACCACCTCATTTCAACTGAAACAGGAACCCCGGATATTCTTCGCCGGCCAGATCACCGGGGTGGAGGGATATGTGGAGTCAGCCGGAAGCGGCTTTCTGGTTGGGCTCAATGCGGCCAGGCTGGCGCTCGGGCTGGCGCTTGTCGAACCACCGCCGACCACTGCGCTGGGGGCGCTGGTCAGGCACATAACCAATGCAGAGGTAAAGCATTTCCAGCCGATGAACGTTAACTACGGTCTTTTCCCAAATCTACCCGACCGGGTCAAGAAGAAGGAGCGACGGCAGATGCTTGCCGAACGAGGGCTGGCAGAACTTGCCGTATGGCAGGGAACACTTTCCTGACACTGACCGGACTCCTCACTTTTGCGCATGACACTTTTCAGTTGTTCCCCTTCCCGTCTTTCGTTACAATCATGCCGCTTCGACCTCTAACCCACCTACCAACAAGGACTTACGTGAACGAAAAAGAAACCCAGGAAATCTCCCTCATCGGCCGCATCCTCTGCATGGAGGCGCTCCTCCTCCTGATGGGGCTCATCTCGCTCGGCTCAGGGATATACACCGAATCAGCGATACAGCTCTTCTGGGGAGGGCTGATCATTGTCGGAGCTATCGCACTCCATTTCGTCAGAAAAAAGGATTGGAAAAAACACTGGGAAGACCAGGAGAAGATGAAGCTGGTTTACACGGAGATTGAGCGCCTGCAGAAGGAGGAGAAGGAAGGGAAAACCAATGGCAAAAAACAGTGAGATAGTCCTGGCATCTGCCTCTCCAAGACGGGTTGAACTCCTTGAGTCGGCCTGTATCAGTTTCGACATTCTCCCCAGCGGAATCGACGAAGTGGAGATCGCCGGCGAATCCCCGATCGACCATGTAGCACGCCTGGCTCGGGATAAGGCACTTGATGTTTCGCTGAAGTCCGTCGGTCGATTTTTCATCGGGGCAGACACCATCGTGGTCTGTGCCGGAGAGATCATGGGAAAACCGAGGGACGAGACAGACGCTGCACGGATGCTTGGGAAACTCTCCGGCGTTTCCCACGACGTGATAACCGGTTTTGCTGTCTACGACAAGGAACAGGATCGCCTCCATTCCGCTGCGGTCACAACCAAGGTATACTTCAAGGAGCTGAGGCACGAGGAAATCACTGCCTACATCGCCACCGGCTGCCCCATGGACAAGGCAGGTGCCTATGCCATTCAGGGGGGAGCAGCCCATATGGTTGAGCGGATCGAGGGGTCGTATACCAACGTAGTCGGCCTTCCGCTCTGCGAGGTGATTGATACGCTAAGAGAGATGGGAGCAATCTGATACCCGGCATGAATATATCGGCCAATCTCCAACATATCCGCGCAGAGATCACCGCTGCTGCAGTAAAGGCCGGTCGTGATCCTGATGGAATCAGACTGGTGGCGGTCTCCAAGACCGTGCCCACTGCCGCTGTTCGAGAAGCAGTACGGGCCGGGCAGTTGATATTCGGAGAGAACTACGTACAGGAACTGACCGCCAAGGCGGCCGAGGTGACTGAACCGGTGGAGTGGCATTTCATCGGCCACCTGCAGAGCAACAAGGTCCGCCAGATCGCCGGAATAGTGACCATGATCCACTCGGTTGACCGGCTGTCGCTTGCCGAAGAGATCGACCGGCAATGGGGAAAGCTTGGAAAGATCTGCCCTGTCCTGATCCAGGTGAACGTTTCAGGTGAAGCCACCAAGAGCGGCACAACAGCAACAGAGGCAGTTGAGCTGGGCAGGAGCATCGCCCGACTCTCAAATCTCCGGGTGAGAGGACTGATGACCATGCCACCCTTCTTCGACGACCCTGAGGGTGCCCGCCCCCATTTTCGCGAACTGCGGGAACTGGCAGTTGTCATTGCCGACGAAAAGATCCCCGGAGTGACCATGAATGAGCTCTCCATGGGGATGTCAGGCGATTTCAAGGTGGCCGTTGAAGAGGGGGCGACCCTCGTCAGGATAGGATCAGCAATCTTCGGTGAACGATAAGCCACCGGCATCTGCTGTCAAAGAGATTTTTATGGAAGATGCCCTCAAAAACTATTATTCGCTGGTCGCAAAGGTAGACGAACTCTGCAGCCGCATCGAATCTGATTTTGCACAACAGCTCACCTGTCATGCAGGGTGTTCAGGGTGCTGCCAGCACATCTCTCTCGCCTGGGTCGAGGCCGTCGCACTGGCTACGGCACTAAAAAGAGCTCCCGCGAATACGGCTGAAGCGATCCGGCTTCAGGCCCAGACTGCAAGACCCGATGGTCCCTGCCCTCTCCTGCTTAACAACCACTGCGCCCTTTATGCGGACCGCCCCATCATCTGCCGGACCCACGGACTTCCGATCCTTACCGGCTGTCATGAGTTGAAGACCATCGACTTCTGCCCAAAAAACTTCCAGGGGACGGCAACCCTCCCCGGCAGTGCAGTGGTCGATCTGGATCGCCTGAATACCCTTCTGGACTCTGTGAACCGGCTATTCATCGCCGAGCTATTACTCACAAAACCTTACAAGGAGCGGCTCTCCATTGCGGAAGCACTCCTTCTCGACATAGACGTATCAGGAGATACACCATGAAACTTCTCAACAAGATCCTGGAGGCAAATCGAAAGTTCGTAAAACCAGGGGCCTTCCCCCCCCTGGCCAAAGACCCGAAAAAGCAGTTTGCCATCTTCACCTGCATGGACACCAGGCTTGTGGAGTTCCTGGAACCGGCTATGGGGATACGCAGAGGTGACGCCAAGGTTATCAAGAACGCCGGCAACACCCTTGTTGACCCCCTCCATGGAGGGGTGATCCGAAGCCTTGTGGCGGCTATTTTTATGCTGGGGGTGGAGGAGATCTTCGTCATAGGTCACCGTGATTGCGGCATGTCCTCGGTGGACGCATCAGCACTTAAGCAGAGGATGGTGGACCGGGGGATCGACCCCACAATCATCGACCAGTTAGTCCCTGACCTTGCCCAATGGCTCGGGGCATTCTCCTGTCCGGAGGAGAATATCACCGACGTGGTTGGAAAGATCCGCGGCAACCCTCTCATCCCCAAAGAGGTCCCGATACACGGACTGATCTTCTGTCCGGACGACGGTCACCTTGACATACTGGTCAACGGCTACCTCGAAGTTGGAGAACCTTAACAGGAGGCGTTATGAAGGCATTCATCAACGGCATTACCCTGGCTTATGACGACGCTGGAGACGGGCCGTCGCTCCTCTTCATCCACGGTTTTCCTCTCTGCAGAAAGATGTGGCGCCCGCAGATGAACAAGCTGCCGGTGGCAGGATACCGTGTGATTGCTCCCGACCTTCGCGGCTTCGGTGAGAGTGAAGTCCCTGAAGGACCTTACAGCATGGAGATATTTGCAGACGACATGGTCGGGCTGCTGGACCATCTGGAAATCGATCAAGCGGTTATCGGCGGAATGTCAATGGGGGGATATGTACTCTTCAACCTGTTGGAGCGCTACCCTGAAAGGGTCAAAGGGGCGATATTTATTACTACCCGTGCAACCGCAGACGACGAGGCGGCAAAGGCCCGCAGGCTACAGATGGCAGCCGATGTCCTTAAATTCGGACCGCAGATGGTGGCAGATGCATTCGAAAAGCTCCTTTTTGCCCCTGCTACAGCAGCAGAGCGACCAAAGCTGCTTGAGGAGGTCTACAGCTGGATGACGGGAAACGCCAGCTCAGGACTGGCTGGTGGGCTTCTGGCCATGCGGGAGAGGAAGGATTATTCGTCGCTTTTATCCACGTTCCGAGTCCCTGCCCTGGCAATAGGTGCTGATCAGGACCAGGCCGCTCCGCCGGATACGAGCAGGGCAATAGCCGCTGGCATTCCGGGCTGCAGTCTCTGCATCATACCGGATGCAGGACACATGGTAAACCTGGAGGACGTTAAGTCTTTTACCAACAGCATAAAGGATTTCCTTGGATTGCAGCAGGGATAAAACTCCCTGGTCTTTGGACAATCATAAGCGATCAGGGTTTTCATTGTACTACCTCCCTCCCCCTACGCAGTATCATCTCGTTCTGCTGGACAAATGCACGCTCGATATCCTTTGCCTTTACAGCAATATCAGTCATGCCGAGATAGCGGAAGCCTCCGTCAATGCTATTGTCTATGATCGAAACAGGCCCCTTTCGCTCTTCGCGTATCTCCTCGCTATGTTCGCCCAATGTTATGGTTACCCCTTCATGGAGTAGATTCTTGACGTTCACTTTTGCATTGGATCTTTCGTGCTCTCGTGAACGGACCTGCTGAAGCCGGTCGGCAATCTCAGCGCGCTCCTTCATGAATTCCTTGGGATCAATGGCCCTCTTTTTTGCATTGAAATCGGCGATCAACTGTTTCATCTCGTTGAAGAGCCTGTTTAATTCGTCCATATCGAGATAGTTGACACCCACCACGACAAGGGTGTGCAATGATGATGCAGTGCCGAGGGTACTGGATTCAACCCCGCCAAGGGCAATGCATTCGCCACCTGAGATAACCCCCTTATTGACACGAACAGTAGCAAGTGACTTTATGCAACTGCTGCGAATCTCGGATTCTACCAGGAGATCTCCGGCACACTCAACCTGTACAGCATCGATGAAATTTGAGGTAATGTTCCCCCCGCACTTGATAGTCCCCTTACCCTGGCCGTTCATCCCGCAGAAGGAGATGTCTCCATCGCTCTCGATAGAGCAAACCCCTATATTCCCCGCGACCTTAACACCTTTCTTGGCCTTTATCGTGAATCCGTCGAGCACATCACCGCTAATATCCACAAATCCCCTGAAATCTATATTCCCGACCTTGAAATCGACATCACCCTTAATGGTATAGATATCCTCTACCGAAATCTCGGCACCGGAGCATAATACACGTCCCTCTGATTCTGCATAAATTGAGCAGCCATCGTCCCCGAGCCGTACGTTATGCCCCAGGATAAGGTTTACTGGTGTGCCTGGTTGAGGTGGTATCACGACACCCCGAACGCTCCGTCCCGGGGTTCCTTCACCTGGGGGGAGAACCGTTGCAATCAGCTCCTCTGGTTCTACATTGACATAGTGCTGCACTACGTGGAAATCGACGGTCACCTCCTCATAATCATCTTCTTCCGGCAGAGTCGTCTCTTCCGGGGCAGAGGCTGCAAGGATTATCTTCCCGTCTTTGCCGGGGATCGGCGGGATTCCGCTGGCCAGCGTCAGATCAGCCAGAGTCTCGTTAGAAGTCGCTGCTTCAAGAAGACTTACAACGGACTCCTCGTTCACCCCCTCAACCACCTTGGCCTGTTCCAGAAAGCTGTTTAGTTCATCGAGCGTCATTGGGGCGCCGGCAGGGGAAGGTTCATACCTGCAGATACAATTTACGCCGTCTGGCGAGGTTTCAAGCACCAGTCGGTAGCCGAGATGCTTGAACTCCACCTGTTTTGACTGCTCGTTTCCGCTGATAAAGGTCTCTTCTGCCACTTGAACCCCTTAAACCTTATTTTAACAGTAGCCCGCTCAAATCGGTGCAGCAGTTTGGCTCACCATAAACTCTCTCCTTATCAGAGCCATAAGTAAGTTATCGGCAGCACTTTCCGAACCTTTACAGAGCAAATCGCTGTTGGGTCTCTAAAGGTGCATCTGCAAAGGAATCAAACTCCATGCTGAAGGTGCCCCGCCCCTTGGTTGCGCTTCGTAGCTCCGTCATGTAGCCAAACATCTCGGAAAGCGGCACGAGAGCACGAATCACCTCCATCGACCCATGCACCTCGATCCCTTCGACCCGACCTCTCTTCTGCTGGAGCGAACCGATCACCTTGCCGGTAGCCTCGCCGGGAGCGGTAATCTCAAGGGCCATAATCGGCTCAAGGAGTAGTGTTCCGGCTTCCCTGAGTGCCATCACCAGCCCCCTCTGGCCAGCGGCCCTTATCCCTGTCTCGCTGGTGATTCCTTGCTCGAACGGCGCCTCCCGGACCTCAACGAAGATGTCGGTGAGAGGATAGCCGGCAAGACCGCCAGCAGCACAAACATTGTTCAGGCAATCTGCAAGCGCGTTCCGGAGTTCAGTAGGCAGTGCACCCCCTGCAATGGCGTCGAGCGACACCCTCACCCCGGTACCCCTTTCCAGGGGGGTCAAGAGCAGCAACACCTCACCGGCCAGGGTCCGACCATCCTGCTCTGCGCGGAAGAGCTCACGATGCCCAATCTTGTTCCTCAGCGTCTCGCGATAGACAACCTGTGGTCTACCGGTCTTGACACGGACCCCAAACTCACGCGCCAGCCGGTCAGTAACGATTTCAAGATGCAGCTCCCCCATGCCGGTGAGGATGGTCTGGCCGGTCTCAGCATCCTCATGAACCCGGAAGGTAGGGTCTTCCCATTGGAGCTTTTCCAGGGCTGGCAACAGCCTATCACGGTCATCCACCCCCTTTGGCTCGACAGCCAGAGAGACGACCGGCGCCGGTATGGTCAGCCCTGCAAGCACCAATGCATGGGACGGCTCGCAGAGGGTATCTCCGGTCAGCACCTCCTTGAGCCCTGTCACGGCAACAATCTCGCCGGCTACCGCCTCTGCCAATGCCTCGCGACGGTGGGCATGCATCCTGAATATGCGTGTAACTTTCTCAAACCGTTGTCGAGAGCTGTTCAGCACGGCCACGCCTGCCTTCAGACGACCGGCATAGATCCGTAGATAAGTCAGCTTGCGCCCTTCGTCTGCCACAACCTTGAATGCAAGCGCACAGAATGACTCAGCAGGATCGCATTTTATGAAGACCATCTCACCCTGTTCAGCTCGTTCCCCGGTCACCGACGGGACATCGAGCGGAGAAGGGAGAAAGGCGGCCACAGCATCGAGGAGTGGTTGAATCCCCTTATTGCGCAGGGCTGAGCCGAGGAAGACCGGAAATATACTGCATGCCAGGGTCCCTTTACGGAGAGCGTGCCTCAGGCATTCGCCGGATATCGGCTCGCCGCCGAGGAAATCGTTCAGAAGGGCATCGTCGAAGTCTGCAGCAATCTCGACCAGAGCATTTCGCGCCTCTGCCGCTTTCGACCGTAGTTCATCCGGTATTGGTGCATACTGAACGGTCATTCCCAGATCAGACTCGGCAAAATAGATCGCCTGCTCTTCAATTAGATCGACTACCCCGCAAAAAGAACTCTCACTCCCAATGGGGAGCTGAAGGAGAACAGGCCTTGCTGCGAGCCGTCGGCGGATCTGATCAAGCACGGCCCACAGGTCCGACCCGATCCTGTCCAGCTTATTAATGAAACAGATACGTGGCAGATGGTAGCGCTCTGCCTGCCTCCAGACCGATTCACTCTGCGGCTGGACCCCTTCTACCGCGCTGAATATGGTAATGGCGCCGTCCAGCACCCGCATGCTCCGCTCAACTTCGATGGTAAAGTCTATATGGCCAGGGGTATCGATCAGGTTTATGCTGATATCGTTCCACCGACAACAGGTGGCAGTGGCGGTGATGGTGATCCCACGCTCCTGCTCCTGCGGCATCCAATCCATGACCGCCTGACCCTCGTGAACCTCTCCCATCTTGTGGGTCTCGCCACTGTAGTAGAGGATTCTTTCAGAGACGGTGGTCTTGCCTGCATCGATGTGGGAGATGATGCCGATGTTGCGAATATTGGCCAATGATGGGTGGTTCATGAGAAAAATGTCTTCGTCAGTGGGATGTGTTAACTGCCGAGGCTCTTCTAAAAGGTAAAACTCTCGTCCGGCGTTTCACGCTTCACGCGTTCTATTCGCCGGAGAAATTCGGCGTCCGCTTTTCCATAAACGCCTTGATCCCCTCGGCGTAATCATTGCTGTCATATACCGTCCGCCGCAGGCCCTGTACCCGCTCGAATGTATGCGGACTCATGGGGTGCGCACTGGCAAGGAGGCGTATCTGTTCCTTGATGACTGCGATGGAAAGCGGGCTGTTCCTGGTTATCTTTACTGCCATGTCATAGGTAAACTCTTCCAGTTGCTCGTCTTCCACAAGGTGGTTAAGGATGCCAGCATTGCGTGCCTTCTCAGAACTCAGTGGCTGGGCAGTGAAGAACATCTCCTTGGCGATGTTCACCCCCATAATGTTCATGAAGTGGAGGATACCGGTAACATTGTATGGCACGCCGATCTTGGCAGGTGTCATGCAAAAGCTGCAGTTCCTGGCGCCGATAAGGATATCGCACGATAGAGCCAGATCGCAGGCCCCTCCCCATACCCCCCCCTCTATCATAGCAATAACAGGCATTGACAGGCTCTGAACCGTCCGAAGGATCGTAACAAGAGGGTCGTGGTAGGCAAGAGGATCACGACCAGGCAGTGGAAGCTCGCGAACATCATGCCCTGCCGACCAGACCGTGGCACCTTTTGGAGCACGGAGAACGAGAACGCGGGCCTTGCTTTTCTGCAGTGCGTTGACTGCCTCGATAACTTCGTCGATCAGGGCCTTGGAGAGGATGTTGCGGCGCTGAGCGTAATTGAAGGTAATGGTGCCGATCTGATCCTTCAGCTGGGTGAGGATGAGGGACATACCTAGTCTCCTTGAATCGGTAGGTTTCTACCCTTCAATGAGTACCAGAGAAACGGCCGGCGTCAATAGCAGCGTGCCTCCTTTTCAGAGGGAATTAACGATACTGTCGCGCTCCTGGCGGGGGATCAGACCCCCCGTAAATAATCCACCAGCAGACGCACCCCGACCCCTGTTGCACCCTTGGGCAGGTAGTGTTTCCCCTTCTCCTCCCACGCGGTACCTGCGATATCCAAGTGCACCCACCTCATCTTACCTACGAACTGTTTGAGAAACCATCCCGCAGTGATACTTCCGGCATTCGGTCCTCCTGCGTTCTTCAGATCAGCAATGTCGCTACTCATCGCCTCACCGTACTCTTCCCAGAGGGGGAGTTCCCAGAGTCGTTCACCGGTCGCCTCGCCCGCCTTTTTCAGGGCCGTCTTGATGGAATTATCGTTCCCCATCATCCCAGATGCCTGAGTCCCCAGGGCAACGAGGCAGGCACCGGTAAGGGTCGCAAGATCGATAACCGCGGCAGGTTTGTGTCGCAGGGCATAATGGAGTGCATCGCAGAGGATCATCCGCCCCTCGGCATCGGTATTGTTGATCTCCACGGTCTTGCCCGCCATTGTTTTAACCACGTCCCCCGGCTTATAAGCACGGCCATCCGGCATGTTCTCGGCAGCAGGAATCAGCCCCACCAGGTTCACTGGCAAACTGAGGGCAGCTGCTGCCTGAAGTGTGCCGATGACTGCTGCTGCCCCGGCCATGTCATCCTTCATCCTCTCCATCCCCTCGCGCGGCTTGAGGGAGATACCGCCGGAATCAAAGGTCACACCCTTGCCGATCAGAACGGTCGGCTTTGCGCCTCTCTTCCCACCTTGATACTCCAGAACAATGAAGCGTGGCGCCTGGTCCGAACCTTTGCCGACGGCAATGAGGCCGTTCATCCCTAATCCCTCGATCTCGTCGCGGTCGAAAACCCGGCACTGGATTCCGTAGCGTGCGGCCATTGCCATGGCCTGTTCAGCCAAGTATGCAGGTGTTGCCACATTGCAGGGGTGGGAAACAAGGTCACGAGCAAGTCGAACTGACTCACATATCTTGCAGCTCTCCGATGAGGCCTTTTCTGTCTCCTTCAACTGGGCCTTTTCGGTTACCAGAATAGTTATCTCAGCCAGATCGGCCAACTCCTTTGGACTGGTTCGATACTGGTCGAAAGAATATGCGCCGAGCAGCATCCCTTCCGTTACCGACTGAACTGGAAATGCCGTAAAATCTCCCTGCAGATGCAGGATTATTGAGCATCGGGAAACACCTGCTGATCGCAGTGCCTGCGCCGCACTGCCTGCCGCCTGCCGGAGACGTTCGGAATCCAGCTCCTTCCGCTTCCCCAGACCTACAAGAACAAGACGCTCGGCAGAAAGAGTTCCCAGAGTATGCAGCACCTTGACCCTGTTCAACTTGCCGGAAAACTCCTTCTGTTCGTACAATGCTGTTATGGCTCCAGCCAGCGACCTGTCCAGTTTGACAAAAAACTTCTCGTCCCTGTCATCCTCAAAGCAGCCTACGACAAGAGCCGGGGTTCCATATCCCGATGGATCGACAACGGCAACCGTTATGTTCATCATACCCTCCAAATATTTCATTGTTACTGGACACGACAGAGATTTGTGCTGAGCATAATCAGTACCCTTCCTCAACGAGATCGCCTGTAAACACCCTTCGATAGGCCACTTAGCTGCCAAATCGTTTCCACTGCCAGCAACTGCGGTTCATTTACCGGAAGAAGTATACTCCAAAATTGCGTTTGGGCCACGAGAACTCAATTCGCACCCGTTATTTTAGTAGTGGGCCCGCCTGAACACAGGATAATGAATATTTTATAACTATGCAGTTTTCTTAGGGACATCTGGCATTGTGATTTTAACCACCGGCTTTATAGATATTAAGTATTGCTTAACGTTGGCACCATATTTGCTCATGCGATAGAGTTTACATTAACCGATTGCTAACTATTTCTTAATATTAGTTTAACAGCAGACTAGAAAGGCGATCCGAGATTTAATTTGTTTTTATTTATTAACAACCTGTCCGCGATAATAAGTATTGATGACGTCAAATAACGAAAGAATTTGTTCAGTTAATCAACTATATATAATTAGCGTTTTTTCATTGCGGCCCAATTCAATCAGGAACTGAAGCCATGTGAAAGACCTTTAGATCTGACTAATAATGCCTCTAAACTTGTTCATGGGGAATCCTTTCTGTGGCGAGTTTTGGGCGGCAAACCTAAACAACCTCAGAGGGACAACATTCCCCTTCAATATTTCAGAAACTTATTTTGGCCGCATATGGGAGAGAGTATGAAAAAGTTAGTATCGCCACTATTCTTTGCATTAATTGTCGTCGTCGTGGTGATGTCAAATTGGCGCGTACCCTCCGCAATTGCGGCTGACCAACAGCCTGTTTCTTCAATTGTAGTGAAGCTCAAAACAGGTCTTTCCACCTCAGAGCAGGCGGCTGTCATAGCCCGTGATGGCGGCGTCGAGACCTCTTCAATACCCGCATTGCGAATGCATGTCATTGCCATCCCCAATGGCGGAGATGCATTCCAGATTCTGCAGAATTACCAATTGGATCCACAGGTTGAAAGGGCTGAATTGAACAAGGAAAGGCAGGCGGAAGCCCTGCCGAATGACACTTTGTATGGTGTTCAATGGGCAATGCCGAAGATCGGCTGGGACAGTGTCTTCGACCGGATCATCCCCACTGGGAATGCTGTTGTCGCCGTACTTGATACTGGAGTTTATGCAAACCACCCCGACCTCGGGGAGAATCTTGTACTGCCGGGCATTTCAATGCTGGATACAAATTCCAACGGCAGGACGGACCCTAATGGCCACGGGACTTGGCTGGCCGGCATCATCGGTGCAGTTGCCAATAACGGAAAGGGGATTGCCGGAGTCTGTACCAGCGGTGTTAAAATTTTACCGGTAACAGTACTGGATGCCAGCGGCATCGGCAAGGACGGCGATATCATCGCCGGGATCACCTGGGCAGCCGATCATGGCGCGAATGTCATCCTCATGGGGTTCAGCAACACTGACTTCAGCCAGAGTCTTCAGGATGCAATCGACTATGCCTGGGGAAAAGGGACTGTTCTTGTAGCGGCAGCGGGCAACGCCGGCGTTTCTACCCCCGCATTCCCTGCCGGTGACCGCGGAGTCATCGGTGTTTCAGCCACCAACCAGAATGATCTCCTGACAGCCGGCAGCAACTATGGACAAGCCGTCTTCCTTGCCGCGCCGGGAGAGAACATTTATACCACAAATAACGTTGGCCAGGACCTTTACACCTATATCTCAGGCACGTCAGCCTCATCGGCTGTTGTGGCAGGTGTTGCTGCCTTTATCAAGGCCGTTGATCCAACTCTGACGAATGGTGTTATTGTCGGTCGCCTGGCCACATCTGCCGATGCAGTCGGCATCGCAGGCGACCCGAACAACAAGGCAATGTTTGGTAACGGCCGGATCAATATGGCCAATGCGCTGGCAAGTACGAGCACGGACCCAATCCAGCCAGCCGGAGCGTCACCAGTGGGAAACGGAGGACCGTACGTGGGGCCGTATGCGGCGGCATCGTTTGACGTATCAGCGGAATTCAGCGCCAATACGTCCACTATCAGCGCGAGTGAGGCGGGGTTGAATTCAAACTGGAAATATCAATATGCGTATCGAACTCCTGCGGGCGCCACCACATACCACCCATGTAAACAAGGATCAGCCGCAGCTTCGGACAGCTTGATCCTTGCGTCAGGCTTCCCTACAGGCACCTGGACGGTGTATCTTTATGCGTATAACCCTTCATATACGACATGCCTGGACAACGGATCTGCCACCAAGACTGCAATAACGACGACTAACGTAACAGTCACTACAGCTTACATGACTGTCGCTTCTGCAACCGGGACATACGGCGGCACGGTGACGTTGTCGGCTACACTGAGCATCGGTACCCCTTTAAATGGCAAGACCATAACCTTTACCGTTAATGGCATTGTTGCCGGCACAGCAGTTACCAACGCCTCTGGTGTTGCTACGTTGTCCAACGTTGCGTTGGGTACTATCAGCGCAGGCGCATACACTACCGGTATAAGTGCAAGTTTCGCGGGAGACGGTAGCTATACGGCAAGCAGCGGCTTCGGCAGCCTCACTGTTGTCAAGGCCACTCCGAGCGTAACGGCATGGCCAACGGCAAGCGCTATAACTTATGGACAGGCGCTCTCCGAATCAGCACTGACCGGAGGCAACGTATCAGTGGCCGGCAACTTCTCCTTTACCTCGCCAACCACATCACCTAATGTCGGCATTTACAGCGCTAACGTGATCTTTACCCCAAGCAATACGAACTATAACACCGTGAGCGGTAGCATCTCTGTTACTGTCAACAAGCTCACTCCGACCGTCACCACCTGGCCAACCGCGAGTGCGCTCAGTTACGGCCAGACGCTTGCCTCCTCGACCCTGAGTGACGGCTTAGCAACACCTGCCGGCAGCTTTACATTCACCACTCCGGCAACGACGCCGAATGCCGGTACAGCAGCGCAGAGCGTAACCTATACGCCAACCGACACGACAAACTACAACACGGTCACCGGAACAGTGAACGTAACGGTCGCTAAGGCTAATCCCAGTGTAACGACATGGCCAACAGCCAGCGGGATTACCTACGGAGAGACGCTTGCCTC
>JAYSLX010000005.1:0-9921 GCA_043725245.1 Geobacteraceae bacterium
CCAGAAGATTGGCAAACAGAATGGCAAGTTTTTCAGCGTCGGAGACAAACATGATCGGCTCTTCCGTACCGTCTGCCCATTTTATCCGTAACCTTTTCCGTGAGATAAGGGGGAGGAAGGTGTCGATAGTCCCCTCCATCAAGCTGGTAACATTGATCTGACTGAGGTTGGCGGCGTAATCTCCCGATTCCAGATCAGCTGCGGTCATGATGTTGGCGAGCTGGAAATTGAGATTCTGGGCCTCCTGGTGGATCACCGCAGCAACTTGAGCCAGAGGGTGAAGGTCGTCAAGTCCCCAGATAATCTGGGTTGCAAGACCCATGATCGAATTCAGGGGGTTGTTTATCTCGTTACGGATGTTGGAGAGGAAGTTGCTTGTCAGCGCTTCAGACTGATGCAGTCTTTCATTCATTGTGATGAGCGTGCGATTTGCCTCTTCATATTCCTCCACAGCCAGGCGAGTCTGGGCGAGACGGTTTCTTACCTCGTCTATAAGTTCACTGTCACTCAGCTGCATGTCGTCCTCCTCGATATTCGATGAAGCTTTTCTTAACTTTACCACGGGTGGCGTTGGAAACCAGATGGCAATTGATTGCTCTTTGTCAGCGGGTGGGTTAAAGTCGGGCGGAATCATTATATTGACGAGGACATTGTGATAGTTACACTCATCGCGGCAATGGCGCAAAACCGGGTGATTGGGCTGAATAAAGGAATTCCCTGGGACATTCCTGCTGATCGACGGCGTTTCAGGGAACTTACCCTTGGGCATCCGGTGATCATGGGCCGCAAGACCTTCGAGAGTATCGGTCGGCCGTTGCCGGGGAGACGCTGCATAGTGGTTACCCGGCAGTCAGGGTATGCAGCGCCCGGTTGCGAGGTGACGGAAAGTATCGCAGAAGCGCTGCTCCTCTGCAGCGGTTCGGAAGAGGTGTTCGTGGCCGGAGGCGGGGAGCTCTACCGGCTAGCCTTGCCTCTGGCACAGCGGCTTTGCCTTACCTTTGTCGACCTGAAACTGTCGGGCGATACCACCTTCCCCGAAATCCCTGACAACGAGTTTGAAGAGGTGCGAAGGGAGATGGTGGCGGGTGAACCTCGCTGTACGCTGGTGGTTTATGAGCGCAGGCATGCCGTAGCTGAAGGTCAATAGTAAAACTCATGGAAACCGTCCGTTGCGAAGCAATAGTTCTGAAGCTTGCCGACTACCGCGAGAGCGACCGGCTGGTGACCCTGTTCACCCTTGAGCATGGTCGGCTGAGCGGAATAGCGCGTGGAGCACGACGAAGTGTCAGAAGATTTGGCGGGGCACTGGAGCTCTTTGCCCGTCTTCAGCTTCAGATGAAGGTCCGGCATGCTCTTTCAGATCTTCTGGAAGCCGATATCGTGACCATACATCATGGTATCAGGGGGGATCTCTATCGGATCGCGCATGCGGGTTACGCCTGCGAACTCCTGATTGCTCTGGCACCAGAAGGGCAGGCCAACCCCAGATTGTTCAGGCTCATTTCCGCTTACCTCGCCCATCTCGACGCCAACCCTGCTACCCCGGATGACCGTCGCTTCTTCGAGATCAACCTGCTCAATATACTCGGCTACCGCCCATCGCTGGATGCCTGTAGCCGTTGTGGTTCAGCTCTTGGGGACAAGTCGGCCGGAGCTTGTCACATCGCAGGGGGTGAGGTCGTATGTCGAGCGTGCGCTCCTGTGGGCCAGCTGCTCTCCTTTGAGACCCTGGGACTCCTTTCCCGCTGTCTTCGTACCGGTCGAGTCGGAGCAGTAGAATTTCCGCCGCTTGCACTTTCAGAGGCCGGCAGGTTTCTTGATGCCGCAATCGCCTCACACGTCACGGTCACGCTCCGCTCACTCGCCTTCCTTCAGGAACTGGAGCCGACTCTCACTATCTAGAATATCGGCGAGTTCATATACAGGAACAGGCAAAGGTGTTGACCCTGCCGGGATGCCGGGGTATAGTAACTTCCCTTTAATCCTTGGGCAAGTCACCCCTTACGTTGGCAAATATGTATCAAGGCTCTTATGTCAGGTAGCGATATTCACAAACTCCCTCCCCAGAGCATCGAAGCAGAGATGTCGATCCTCGGGGCGATCCTTCTCGAGAACGAGGCCATCAACCGCGTCATGGAGATCCTCGTCCCTGAAGACCTTTATCGGGAGTCGCACCGGAAGATCCTTCGGTCGATGATAGAGCTCAACGAACGGGGGGAGCCGTGCGACCTGATCACACTGACAACTATCCTCAAGCAGAAAGGGGAGCTGGAGGGGGTTGGCGGGGCCGCATACCTGGCAACTCTCGTTGATTTTGTCCCCACTGCTGCCAACATCCATTATTACAGCAAGATAGTCAAAGAGAAGGGGGTTGTCCGGAAGCTGATCAATGCTGCCACCGACATCGTCTCCAAGGGATATGATGACAAGGTGGTGGTAGAAGAGCTGCTGGATAACGCCCAGCAGGTAATCTTCGACATCTCCGAGCGCAGGATCAAGCCGGCCTTCTACAAGGTCAGTGATCTCCTCAAGGGAGCGATCGACAACATCCAGCAGCTCTATGAGAAGAAGGAGCATGTTACCGGGGTCCCCACAGGCTTTGTCGATCTTGACAACGTGACCGCAGGGATGCAGAAAGGTGACCTGGTGATCATCGCCGGCCGCCCCTCAATGGGGAAGACCACCTTTGCCCTCAATATTGCCTCGTACGCGGCGGTGGAGGCTGAAAAGCAGGCGGGAGTCGTGGTGTTCTCGCTTGAGATGAGCAAGGAGCAGCTGGTGGAGCGTCTTCTCTGTTCCCTTGCCAGGGTTGACCTGAACCGTCTCCGGACCGGCCACCTTATGGACAGTGACTGGCCCAAGCTGACCCGTGCTGCAGGCTGGCTCCATGAGGCAAAAATTTTCATCGACGACACCCCGTCCCTTTCGATCATGGAGCTGCGCGCAAAGTCCCGTCGTCTCAAGGCAGAGCACAAGATCGGCATGATCATGGTCGATTATCTTCAGCTGATGAGAGGAAGCACCAATCCCGAATCCCGCCAGCAGGAGATCTCCGAGATATCGAGATCGCTCAAGGCCCTGGCCAAGGAGCTGGAGGTGCCGGTGGTTGCCCTTTCCCAGCTGAACCGGGCCTTGGAAAACCGTGCTGACAAGCGACCGATGATGAGCGACCTCCGTGAATCCGGGGCCATCGAACAGGATGCCGACCTTGTGATGTTCGTCTATCGTGAAGAGGTCTATGAGAAAGAGAAGGAGGAGCTGAAAGGGAAGGCAGAGATCATCATCGGCAAACACCGAAACGGCCCGATCGGAATGGTGAATCTGGCTTTCCGGGGCGAATACACGCGGTTCGAGAATCTGAGCAGACGGGATGAACACTGAAACCAGTGAAGAGTGAAATGTGAACCTTTCACCCTTCACAGCTTTGGGAGGTATATATGAACTACAATCCGATGAGGGAATTGCCCGCAGAGGCCGGTTATAAGGCTGGCGACGTGCTGGTTCTGTGCGGTGAGCTGTTCGGCCGAGGCTATGCCAACGGCATAGTAGAGGAGGCGCGCCGCAACGGGATGACCGTTATCGGCACCACCGTCGGCAGGCGTGACAGTGAGGGCACCCTGCGGTCGCTGACTGCTGAAGAGCTGGCCGCTGCCGAGGGACTTTTGGGGGGAAAGGTCATAAATGTGCCGCTGGAAGCCGGATTTGACATGGAGCCTGCGGCAAACGGCTCCACGCCGCTGGATCAGCTCAAGGGTGCAAAGCCCGATGACTGGGCTTCGGTCCGTCTCGACTGGAGTGCGATTGAAGAGTCCCGTAAGAAGGGGGCAGCCAGGCTGAAGCAGAATCTGGCAACTGTTTTTGCGGAATTGGAACAGTTGATTCCAGCTGGTGCCAGTATCCTCATGGTCCACACCATGGCCGGGGGGATTCCAAGGGCGCGCCTCTTTATGCCGCTCCTCAACAGGGTCTTCAAGGGCCAGGGGGACAAATACCTGCCGTCAGCCGATTTCTGGGGGTCAGACCTTGGCAGGCTTTGCGATCTCTCCTTCAACGAAGTTACGGCCGATTCGCTTGCCTACCTCATAGAGGCCGGCGCCGCTCTCAGTACGAAGGTTTCTTCAACCGGCGGCCGGGTTGCGTATGCCGCGTACGGCTATCATGGTTGCGAGGTGCTGGTGAACGGCTCGTATCGCTGGCAGTCGTACACCCCCTACCTGCAGGGGTGGGCAAAGATGCGGCTTGAGGACCATGCTGGTGCAGCGTGGGAGAAAGGGGTTAAGGCGACGGTTTTTAACTGTCCCGAGATACTTACCAACTCCAGCGCCCTGTTTCTCGGGGTGGAGATATCACTCTATCCGCTGCTTGCTGTGCTGGAGAAGGAGGGTGACGGTTCGGTGGTCGCCGAGATTCGCGAAGCATGCAAGGCTCTCCTTGCTGAAGGAGCAACGCTTGAGGGACTCCTGGCCCGCGCCAATGACTACCTGGGTGCGCCGATGATGGCGGCATTCGGCGACCTTGACAGCTGGCCCCATCACAGCACAAAGGAGCAGATGGAGTTCATGCTGACCCGTTCGGCAGAGCTGCTCGCCATGAATGTGAATCCCAAAGAGATTATCTGTGGTGTCCTGTCGGGAGCGGTCTTCCGCGGTGTCGGTCGACTGATGCTCGATGCCTCCTGGGATCCGCAGGCGCCGGTCTGGTGGCTGAATCACGATGTTATTGCGAAGAGGCTGACATCGTGAAGGGTTAAAGGTATAAGGTTAAATGTGAAAAAAGGCCGCCCCTGTGACACGGGAGCGGCCTTTTTTGTATCCATAAGCGGAAGCGATTTACCAGTTCTCCCCCAGCAGCTCGAAATGCGCCTTGGGATGGAGGCAGGCCGGGCAGAGGTCCATGGCATCTGTCCCTTCGTGGATGTACCCGCAGTTGCGGCAGCGCCAGACAACCGACTGGTCGCGGTGAAATACCCGGTTCTGCTCGATGTTGGCCAGCAGTGCCAGGTAGCGCTTCTCATGCTGCCTCTCGGCCACTGAGATGGCATCGAATGCGTCGGCAATAGCAGCGAACCCCTCTTCGCGGGCAATGGCGGCGAATCCAGGGTAAAGGACCGTGTGTTCGTGCTGCTCTCCGCCGGCAGCAGCCAGCAGGTTCTCCTTGGTCGAACCGTTTATGCCGGCGGGGAAACAGGCGGTTATCTCGACGTCACCCCCCTCAAGGAACTTGAAGAAGCGCTTGGCGTGCTCCTTTTCCTGGGTTGCGGTCTCTTCGAAGATCTCTGCTATCTGGACAAAACCTTCGGCCTTGGCCTTTGAGGCAAAGTAGGTGTAGCGGTTTCGGGCCTGGCTCTCCCCTGCAAAGGCGCCCAGCAGGTTTTTTTCGGTGCGTGTCCCCTTGATGCTCATTTTGACTCCTCCCTTCTCATTATCGTACGAGTTTCGAAAGCTTCTTGAACTCATCGGTTCCGGCAACCTTCAGAAGCTGGAAAAGGGCAGCCTCGGTCGAGGTGATGACCGCTCCGGCGTCCCGCGCCGTATCGAGGCCGACAAGCCAGTTTTCCTTGCGGCGGCTCATGACGGCGTCACGCACGAGATGAACCATGTAGCCGGCATCCAGCAATTCCAGCACTGTCTGGAGGACGCAGACGTGGGTCTCCATGCCGGTGACGATCACCTGTTTCCGGCCGAGCGACTTCATACGGTCAGGGAAGGTGCTTTCGCCGCAGCAGCTGAAGGTCATTTTCTCAATGGAGGCATCTGCCAGACGCTCTTTCAGGGCAGGCAGGGTCTCTCCGAGCCCCTTGACATACTGCTCGGTCGCCAGTATCGGTATACCCATCTCCTGAGCCGCCTGCTGCAGGATGGATGTGTTGGTAACGAGACGCTCCAGGACCTTTCCGTCCATGGACTTGCAGAGCTTCTCCTGCACGTCGATAACAACCAGCACCGCGTTGTTCCTGTCCAAAAAGAATTTTTCTTTGACTCCCATTGTTCCCTCCTTAATCCCTCTTTAGTTCGATCTTAAGTTCCTGGATCTTTTTCCGGAGCGTATTCCGGTTGATGCCGAGGATGTCAGCGGCGCGGACCTGGTTGAATCGGGTTTTTTCAAGCACAAAGCGTATCAGGGGACGCTCTACCTGCTCTATGACCATGGTGTAGAGGTCGCCGCTCTGCATCTTGTCTATGTTGACAAACGATTCACGGAGCTTTATATCAACAATCCCTTCCAGGGAGATGTCTCCGGCTGAAGTTGCCTGCTCTCCCGGCTTGGGCTGCTGGCTGCGGAGCCCCGGGAAGTCGCCGCAAGTAAGTAACTGGTCGGAAGAGAGTATGACTGCGCGCTTTATGGCGTTCTCCAGCTCTCGCACATTGCCGGGCCATGGGTGAGAGGTGAGAAGTTCCAATGCTGATGGATCGCACTGACGGAGCGGTGATTCCAGCTCGGTGCAGGCCTTGGAGAGGAAATAGTCTACCAGCGCCGGGATGTCTTCCCTGCGCTCTCGGAGCGGCACCAGGAGGATCGGCACAACATTGATGCGGTAGAAGAGATCTTCCCGGAAGGCTCGACGGTGGACCATCTCTTCCAGGTCCTGATTGGTGGCGGCTATTATCCTGACATCCACGGCTATGTTCTGGCTCCCTCCGGTGCGGGTCACCTCCTTCTCCTGTAGCACACGCAGAATCTTGGACTGGAGATCTATCGTCATGTCGCCTATCTCGTCAAGGAATATGGTGCCGCCGTTGGCCTGTTCGAACTTCCCCAGCTTACGCTCGGACGCGCCGGTGAAGGACCCTTTCTCAAAACCGAACAGCTCTGATTCCAGGAGCTCCTTGGGGATGGCTGCACAGTTGAGCGCGATGAACGGTTTGCCGAGTCGGCGGGAGTTGAAGTGAATTGCGCGGGCAATCAGCTCTTTGCCGGTTCCTGATTCCCCCTGGACCATGACGGTTATATCGCTTGGCGCCACCTTGCCTATGGTCTTGTAAATCTCACGCATGGCAGGCGAATTGCCGATGATGGTCTTCTCAAGCTGATAGCGGTCCTTGAGCTCCTCCTTCAGGATGGATACCTGTGAGGTGATCTCCCGTGCCCGGTTTACCTTCTCGACTATTGCATCGATCACATCTAGGTCAAACGGTTTTGTCAGATAGTCGTAGGCCCCGCGCTTCATCGCCTCGACCGCGTTCTTCATGCTTGCCTCGGCGGTCATGATAACCACCAGCAGGTCGCTTTTCAGCTCACGAACCCTGTCCAGGAGGTCAAGTCCCGAGATCCCGGGCATCTTTATGTCCAGGATGGCGAGGTCGTAGCTCCCGCCCAAAATCATCCCGAGCGCTTGATCGCCGTCGGCAGCCAGGTCAACGGTGAAACCTTTTTTCTTGAGCGCCTTTGATAGTACCCAGCGCATGCTCTCTTCGTCGTCGGCTACCAGTATTCTGTGTAATGACATAATGAACCTCTAAAAGCAGGATTGGTGAATTAAGAGCCTCTGGAGAGCTCCGGTTTACTGTATCAACGGCAACATGACGGTGAACGTCGTTCCCTTACCCGGTTCCGACGCCACCTTGATCATCCCCCGGTGTTCGGAGATTATCTTCTGGCAGATGGCTAATCCAAGACCTGTGCCGCGGGACTTGGTGGTGAAAAAAGGGGTGAATAGCTGCTCCAGCTGCTCCTTTGTCATCCCGGGACCATCGTCGCTCACCTCCACCGCTACCATCCGCGAGCGTCGTTCACCCTTCTTGGTCATGGTGTACTCGGCCAGCACTCGGCTTGATACCCGTATTGTGCCGTTTTCCCCAACTGCCTCTACGGCATTCTTCAAGAGGTTGAGAAAGGTCTGGGTCAGCTGCTCTTCATCCGCCAGAATCGCAGGAATGCTCGGGTCGAACTGTTGCTGGAAGGCAATGGGCCGCTTCCCGACGCCGCTTTTTTGCAGGGTTATGATATCCCCTACTATCTTGTGCAGGTTGACCTTGCCAAGTTTCAGTGGGCGGGGGGTCGTCAGCGCCAGCAGTTCCTCTACAATCCGATTGACCCGCTGTGCCTCCTTGATCATGATCCGCGTGTAGTCCAGGAGTTCACTGTCGACAGGAAGCTCCTTCTCCAGCAGTTGTGCCGCCCCTCTTATCCCCCCCAGCGGGTTTTTTATTTCGTGGGCAAGGCCTGCGGCCAGGGTCCCCAGTGCTGCAAGGCGGTCTGCTTTCCTGACCGCCTCCTCCAAATCACGCATGCTGGTGAGGTCTCGGAGCTGGAGTATGGTCCCGACCCGCGCGCCGTTACCCAGCATCAGCGGGGAGGTGGTGGCGCTTACCGGTGTGGGATGACCGGTTCGGTAAATGACGATGTTCTCGTGATCGGAGATGGTCATCCCTGTTGCAGCGGTCTTTGCGACCATCTCCAATAGCAGCAGTTCATCCTTGAATATGGCGCTGAAATCCAACCCCTGTGCCATACGGCGTGAAACTCCGGTCAGCTCTTCGGCTGCCGGGTTAAGGAGCGTGATGGCTCCAAGGGCATCAAGGACGATAACGCCGTCGCCCACGCTGTCGATGACGTTGGAGTAAAAATCCTGCATATGAATACTCAATTGGTCCATCTCCCCTGCCGTAGGAAAAAGTCCGTGACCCCTTCGACCAGCTCATCCTTTTCTTCAGCACGATTGACGAAGTTGCGGAAACGGGATGCCCCGGCAAGCCCCTTGGCATACCAGCAGAGGTGTTTCCGCATTTCCTGAACGGCAACCTTTTCTCCGGAAAAAGATATGAAGGCGTCGAGGTGCTTCAGCGCTACGGCAAGCCGTTCCTTCGTGGTGGGTGGAGTCGGTTCTTCGCCGGCCAGACACTGAAGTGCCTCATGAAATATCCATGGGTTCCCCAGTGCCCCCCGAGCTATCATGACGCCGTCGCAGCCAGTCTGATCCAGCATGGCAAACACGTCTGCGGCAGAGAAGAGGTCGCCGCTCCCCAGAACCGGGATGCTTACCGTGCGCTTCAGCTCCGCGATCTGGGACCAGTCGGCCTTGCCTTCAAACATCTGTGCCCGGCTGCGGGGGTGGAGGGTTATGGCGTCGCATCCTTCACCTTCGGCGATCCGGGCTATTTCGGCAAAGTTCAGCTCATCGGTCTGCCAGCCGGATCGGATCTTTACGGTTAATGGCAGAGACGTGGCCTGCCGTACAGCCCGGATGATTTCTCGAACCCTGTCGGGTCTCCGCAGGAGCGCGCTCCCTGCACCTCCATTAACAACCTTCCGGACCGGGCACCCCATGTTGATATCTATGAGATCGCCGTAGCCGGCAGCCGTTCGTGCTCCTTCTGCCAGAAGCTTTGGGTTGTCACCGAACAGCTGTATCCCCAGGGGGCGATCTTCGGGGGCGCTCGCCATGAGTTCCAGGGTCTTCCGTGCATCATGGTCAAGCCCGTTTACACTTACCATCTCGGTGAAGCAGAGAGCTGCACCGCAATTGCGGGCCAGGAGGCGGGCCGGTCCGTTGGTGATGCCTGCCATTGGGGCCAGGAGCAGGTTGTTGGCCAGTTTCAGAGAGCCTATGGTGAGCTGTTTTAACATGGGAAAGGGGTTCGATTGCCTAATTTTTGAGCATGATAGCACTGTGTTTCAAAAAGGCAAGCCAAAACTAAGTGAGAAACGGATACCTAAATCTTCCTCAAGGAACGCTGAAAATTTCAGCGCCGTTCTTCAAATCGAGTACGTGATACATTTTGCGATTCTCTTCATTCATAGATGTATCAGTAGGCATTACTCGTATCTTGCACCTGGCAGGGTCTTGCGCAGTCGCCATGGTGGTTAGGTCTTTGCACCAATGATTTAAAGCCCTGTAGGGGCGTTTGACGGTAGCCGTGGGATTTATCCCACGGATGAAAACATCAAATATTCATTCGTCACGTACGTGACGATGTGAAA
>JAYSLX010000006.1:0-7682 GCA_043725245.1 Geobacteraceae bacterium
ACCCAGGAGTGCTTGTCTTTTCAGACGACTCGACTATACTTACAAACATTCAGAAACTTGCAAGGAGGGGAGCATGTTAGAAGAAAGAACAGGAATCATTACCTTTAAGGGAAACCCCATGACCCTGCTTGGGCCAGGACTCAAGGTAGGAGAGCAGGCGCCAGCCTTCTCCGTTGTGGACATCTCTCTAACCCCGGTAACCCTTTCAACCTACACGGGGAAGATCAAGGTTATCAGTGCCGTACCCTCACTTGATACGCCAATCTGTGACATGGAGACACGCCGGTTCAATCAGGAAGCGGCATCACTGCCTGAAAAGGTGGTTGTACTTACGGTAAGCCTCGATCTTCCCTTTGCCCAGAAACGCTGGTGCGGGGCTGCCGGGATAGACCGTGTTACAACCCTTTCCGATTACCAGGAGCGCTCCTTTGCCCTTTCCTATGGCGTTCTCATCAAAGAGCTGAAACTTCTTTCAAGATCGCTCTTCGTGATTGATGAAAACGACAAGATCCGATTTATTCACCACGTTCCGGAGGTAACCACCGAACCGGACTATGCTGCGGTGCTGACTGCAGTTAAAGAACTACTCTAGCGAGTCAATCATATTGGGCATAAACATCAGGTTTGGCCGAAACTCGTCCGAATGCTCAGTGAACATCTTCAGGAGAGTTTATTCATGAATAAGAATGAGTGGACACCTGCCGATCTTCTGCATCTTTCAGGTTCGTACTGGAGCGCCTGTGCCCTTCACGCAGGCGTCAAACTTGACATCTTTACCCAACTGGCGGAACGGGAACTAAATGCAGCGGAACTTGCCCTGCTCTTGAAGTCCGATCCACGGGGCCTGGCCATGCTTCTCAATGCGCTGACGTCACTGGGATTGCTCAGTAAAAGAGCGGAGATCTATTCAGCGACACCCTTCGCCGCCAAGCACCTTGCCCGCACATCGCAACTATACCTCGGTCACATTATACAGCACCATCACCACCTGATGGCAGGTTGGACACACCTTGACGAGGCAGTGGTGAGCGGTCAACCGTTCCATGAGCGAATATCCCGAGCAGACGATGAAACGACGCGGGAGAGCTTCGAGATGGGGATGTTCAATCTTGCAATGCAGCTGGCCCCCCTGATCGTGCCTAACGTAAATCTTGCAGGCAGACGACGACTGCTTGACCTGGGTGGCGGACCCGGCACCTATGCCATCAACTTCTGCAGGCAATACCCGGACCTTTCTGCAGTGGTATACGACCTGCCGTCGACTCGGCCCTTCGCTGAGGCAACCATTGCCCGCTTTGACCTGACTGACAGGATCGATTTCGAGGAAGGTGATTTCATAGCTGAAGATATCGAGGGGCGTTTCGACGTGGCTTGGCTCTCCCATATCCTCCACGGCGAGGGGCCGGATGGATGTGCAATCCTTCTGAAAAGGGCAGTATCAGCCCTGGAGCCGGGAGGGCTGATACTGGTGCAGGAGTTCATACTTGATGACACCATGGATGGCCCCCTGTTCCCGGCCCTATTTTCGCTGAACATGCTATTGGGAACCACGAGCGGGCAGGCTTACTCACAAGGAGAACTGATGGAAATGCTGGAGGCAGCCGGAGCTCGCAACCTTACACGTCTGTCACTCGACCTCCCGAACGGCGCCGGGGTCATCTCAGGAGTCGTCTGATCTGATGCAGTTTATTATCCCATCCTGGATACGGAAAATATCGTGAACTAGTTCCCACGCTGCGTTAATCCGCTTCAGCTTATTTTCCTCACCTTGTAGAAGCGCCCCTTGATTTTATTCCTGCTCAAACAGGTCAGGGCCTGGTCGGCACTTGTCCATATGATCGCAACGTAGGAGTGAAAATCGAAGAGATCGATCTTGCCGACCTCGCTACCCGCTATCCCCGCCTCGCCGGTCAGAGCGCCGAGGATATCACCGGGGCGCATCTTGTTTTTGCGGCCACCGTCGATGCACAGGGTCACCATGGGGGGCGCAAGCGGATTTCCTGGAGCAACCTTCAGCGACTCCAGCTCCCCCCGGGGGATACTGCTCCCTAGAGCGCTTTCGATCGCCTGCAGACGGCGACTTTCCTGCGCCGTCACCAGACTCAAGCCCAGCCCCTGCTCTCCCGCGCGCCCGGTACGGCCGATGCGGTGAATATGAATCTCAGGGTCGCGGGAGAGTTCAAAGTTGACCACCGCCGAGAGCTCTTTGATGTCGAGTCCGCGCGCAGCCACATCAGTGGCCACCAGTACTGAAAGACTCTTGTTGGCAAAGCGCACCAGAACCTGATCGCGTTCGCGCTGCTCCAGATCACCATGGATGGCCAGCGCCGAGAAGCCCCTCTTGACCAGAACATCGGCCACCTCCTGGCACTCCTTCCTCGTGTTACAGAAGACCAGGGTCGATTCCGGTCGGTAGTGCTCAAGGATCCTGACCACAGTTGCTGTCCGCTCCTCCTTGTCCACCTCGAAGAGAACCTGCTCTATAACACCTTCGTCATGGGTTTCATCGACACTCACGTCAAGTGGCTCATGCTGGAGTTTCGAACTCAACGCGGCAATCGCATCGGGATAGGTAGCGGAAAAGAGCAGGGTCTGTCTCTTTTTCGGAGTGGCTGCAATGATCGCATTGATCTCATCCTGAAAACCCATATCGAGCATCCGATCGGCCTCGTCCAGAACCAGCGTCTGCAGGGAGGTCAGGTCGAGGCTCCCCCGGCGCAGATGATCGAGGAGGCGTCCGGGAGTCCCGACCACGACATGCGCGCCATGTTCCAGCGAACCAAGCTGGGGGCCGAAGGGAACGCCACCGCAAAGGGTAAGGACCTTGATGTTATCAGTAAAGCGGGCCAGGCGCCGCAGCTCCTTGCCAACCTGATCGGCCAGTTCGCGGGTGGGGCAGAGCACGAGGGCCTGAACGCGCGAACTGCTCCCCTCCAAGCGAGACAGCAGACCGACACCGAAGGCGGCGGTCTTGCCGCTGCCGGTCTTCGCCTTGGCTATCACGTCCTTGCCTGCAAGAATCAGCGGCAGGCTGTGGGCCTGAATCGGCGTCATCTCTGCATAGCCAAGGGAGGCAAGGTTCTTGAGCATGGGGGATTTTAAGTGGAGTGTTGAAAATGCCGTAGGGGTCATGGGAGACTCTTTTTTGACTGACAGACTACCCCAGGCAGAACTGTTCGTCCAGCTTTCTATAGCGATGAGGGGGAGCGCTTGCTCATCATGTATCCCCCACGACAGAAAAACTCAAGATGGCGTACTGCCAGTGTTGGTCAAACTCCATTTGGTTCTGGATGACGCCGCCAGCAGCATGGCGCAGCTGGTTCTTCAGCGCAGAATATCCACAAGAAGCATGATATTGAGGAGCGTGACGATCGCTCCGATACCCCAGAGCATGGCACTGCCAAAGGCCGTATTGGCATGCGCCCCCATGATTGTGCGGGACGAGGTCAGATAGATCTGCATGAAAATCGTCCAGGGGAGCTGCAGGCTCAGGAGGATCTGAGAGATGATGAGTCCCCGGAACGGGTTGGTTATAAAGAAAATCGCCACCGCTCCCAGGACCAGGCTGAGACAGATGCCGGCCCGGGTGTGGTTGTCACGGCTATCGAACGGTTCACCGAAAATCCCCGCAAGGATGCTCCCGCCCGCCATACCTGCGGTTAGGGAGGATGCTACGCCGGCCAGCAGAAGCGCTATGGCGAAGACCAGTGCTGCCGCACTCCCCAGAAGCGGCCGCAGCATGCTTTCAGCCTGGGAAAGCTCCGTGACGTGCAGGTCATGTGCACAAAAAGTTGCCGCCGCCAGTAGAATCATGGCGCTGTTGATGGCCCAGCCGATCCCCATGGAAAAGAGGGTATCGAGGAATTCGAATTTCAGTTGATGCTTAATGATCGCCTCGTCTTCCCGGTTCCACTGGCGACTCTGGATGATCTCCGAATGCAGGAACAGGTTGTGCGGCATGACCACAGCGCCGAGGACGCTCATGATGATCGGCATACTGCCGGTCGGAAAGGCAGGCAGTAGCCACCCCGTGGCTGCTGCTCGCCATTGGGTGGGGACAAGCCAGAGTTCAAACAGAAAGGAAAGACCAATAAGGGAGACAAAGCCGATGATGAACCGTTCCAGTTTTCGATAGGCAGTACCGAACAGAAACCATAGGACCAGGGCGAGCAGCATGACGGTACCGAACCGGATCGGCAGGCCAAAGAGCATCTGCAGCGCAATGGCGCCCCCAAGGAGTTCGGCCATTGCCGTGGCAGTGGCCGCCAGAAGTGCCGAGATGAGCAGCGTGCGGGAAACCCATGGGCGGAGGAAACGGGTGGCTGACTCGGCAAGGCAGCTGCCGGTGACAATCCCCAGATGAGCTGCATTGTGCTGGAGCAGGATCAGCATCAGGGTGGAAAGGGTCACCATCCAGAGCAGTCGATAGCCGTACAGCGACCCTGCTGCCACGTTCGCGGCCCAGTTGCCGGGATCGATGAACCCGACGGTCACAAGCAGACCCGGCCCGATATATTTCATGACATCCGGAACAAAGCTCCGGTGTTTTTCCAGCCACCTGAACATACACATCCTGGCACGTACTAGATGAACCTTCGGTCTGCACTCGAAACCTTAGCATAATTATTGAACGTGGCAAAACTCGATGAAAAACTGCTGCCTGAATGGGTTACCTCAAGCAGGTCAACATCGGGCATAGTGTCAATCGGTAGTCAACTATGATCCACGCCAACAGCGAAAAGCCCCAACAGAACTTCGTCTGAAGGGGCTTTGTTTGCATCTGACTACAGGTTAGCTCTAGAAAGGAATCTCATCGTCAGGGTTGAACGAAGGCTCTTCATAGGCCGGTGGTGATGCATAGCCGCCTTCTGCTGCTGCCGGACGAGCGACCCCCTGCCTGGTGGCGCCGCCACCAGCGCCACCCTCACCCTTGCCGCCGAGCATCTGCATCCGGTCACCTACGATCTCTGTGCTGTATCGGTCCCTGCCGTCCTTGTCCTGCCATTTGCGGGTCTGCAGCCGGCCCTCAATGAAGACCGTCCGCCCCTTGGCCAGATATTCTCCAGCTATTTCGGCCTGGCGTCCCCAGAGGACGACGTTGTGCCATTCGGTCCGCTCCTCCATCTCACCGTTGCGGTTCTTGAACTTCTCGCTGGTTGCCACCGAGAAGCTGGCCACCGCCTGTCCTGAAGCGGTATAGCGAACCTCCGGATCCTTCCCCAGATTGCCTATAAGCATCACCTTATTGAGACTTGCCATATATCAGAACTCCTTTGTGAAATGCCAATAGTTATAATCACTATACAAAAGTTAGTGTCATCTGACAAAAGTAAATGTCACTGAAATAAATGGGCAAAAAGCCAGCACGATAATATATAAAATACCTCGTTAATGCAATTGCGTTTTCACTCCAATTGTAACCCCTTCACTACTTGGTTGCTTGTCTTATTTGTCCCATCACCGAGTGAAATCTGCATAGCAAAGTAAGGAGGCAGTTCGCCTTATCTTGTGTTCCAGGGTACCGGACGCACTACAACTGATTCTAATTGCTAGCTTTTTATTTTTTATTAATTTTACTAACTTTGGCTTTAGAAGCTTTGGCTTCTTCCACAACCCTAGCGGCTTCTATTGCAGCAGCTTTCTTCTCGGCCTCCAATTTCTCAGTAGTAGCTAATTCTTCGGCAATTCTATTCACTTCATATTTTTCTGCAGCAGCTTTTGCCGCCGCCTCTGCTTTTATCTTCGCATCTTTTTCTGCGGCAACTCTTTCTGCCTCAGCTTTTTCTGCAGCGGCTTTTGCCTCCGCCTCTGCTTTTATCTTCGCATCTTTTTCTGCGGCAACTCTTTCAGCCTCTTTTATCTTTGCTGCTTTTTCAGCAGCTTTTGCTGCAGCAGCTTTAACTGCCATGTCATACTTTGTAACTGCTATTTTCACGCCATTAAAGAAATCAGTATAAAAACCTGGGTCAGTAATATTCCCTTCTTTAATAACTAATGTTTGATATTCAGTGCCAGTAGGTATAATCGGCAAGATCCAAAGCAGGTGCCACCAGGTAGTAGAAGCACGATGAAGGATCGTCTGTTGGCTAGCAGCTAAAGAAAGATTTGTTTCTGCCCCTGCTATATCCATAATATCTGCTGATGCGTGAATATTGTATGATATTTCTGGATTTTCCTTATCCTGCATATTGCGGACAGCTTTTATTATTCCGGATTTTGAGTCTGCGCTTTCTATGGTAAAACCTTGTTGAATAAATGTTTGTTTCACTATTTTAAAAATACTATCGCATGTTTGTGTAAAGCTGCATTGATTTTGAGTAAGTGAATGTTGGCTATCAAAAGCTTTTTGGTATCCATGATTACTTGCACAACCAGTTATTACCATTATCGTTACAAAATAAAATGCCTGTAGAAATTTGCATCCTGTATTTTTCATAATCCCTCCTCATCATGACAAAAAGCGGGGCACAAGGCCCCGCTTAAGTGAAAGTTCTAAGTAAATCCTCGTTACCAAACAGATGTGGACAGATTTCTTCCGAAGCTATCCCATGCCCCCAGCCAGATCCAGCCCTGGGCTATGGTGAAGGATTGTCCGCCATTTGTTATCGGGTTTAGCGTCCCTGTCTTACTGCGATCGGCAGGTTTGAGTGAGAACTCGATCCTGGCGGAATTACTGCCTGAACTATCCGCAATCTGGGCATCCAGCCAGTCATTGGTGAGCCCGGTCGGAAGAGTCCAACTGACGGTCATTGAACCACCGGTGAATGAACGCATCTGGGTAACCGATGGGGCGGTAATGGCCGGGAAACTGGCAGTGCTCAACTGGGTGGATAGGTAGGGACGTTTTCTTATGGTTTCAAAGTAGGTGGCCACTAATCCATTAGCATTATAGAGTTTGATGGTATAAACCTCTCCCGTATCGGCAATCAGGTTAATGGCCTGATCAGTCATAGAGTAAAGGCCCCCATTGTTTTGCCCAGAAAATTGAAAGTAGTCGTACTGAATATTATTGATCAATGTGACCCCATCCGTTGGAAGACCGGCGCCGGTAACCACCGCTGAAGTAAGCTGGATACCCCCACGGTCTTCGACGTCTAACCACAGTCCGGTAATTATAGGGGTAGACGAATCAGAGACTCTATATTCGGCTCTTGGCTGAACAGAAACATTTGCAATCCGCCGGTCACCCTGTATGAGCCAGACTCCATTTTTTTTGACTATATACCAAGGCCTTGGGCCGTCATGGACTGGCGTGCCATTGATAATAACGTCAAAGGCAACAAGGCACTCGGTTTGTGCAACATTCATTGATTGGAGGGAGATATTGGTAAATGAAACACCTACCATCTGGGGATCTGTAACCCGTTCGGAGAGGAAAGAGGCCAGATTCTGTCCTGATTGCAAGAAGTCTGTTCCATCAAATAATGCCAACAGACGTGGATCGTTAGATGCGGGGACGCCTGTAGCAAAGAGGTCAGAGAAACTCTTGAACCCGGCTGTGATCTGCTGGATGGCGGTAGCACCGGTTGCCACACCTGTCGTGTCGGTAAGAGTACCTGTATACGACCCAGTAGCAAGGTTAGAGGCAATGTCATTGACTTAAGCCTTGTTGTATAAAAAGCTAAGCAATTACGTATAGATATGTTATAATGCATTCTCTGTATTGCCTTATAACACTACAC
>JAYSLX010000007.1:0-5399 GCA_043725245.1 Geobacteraceae bacterium
AAAACAGCAGCTACATCAACAATATTAATGCGTTACACTAACAACCAAAACAACGGATATGCCGGACTTGATGATGTAAAGCCCGACAGACTCCTAGCAAATAGTCATAATTTCGGGAACGGTTCACGAACAAAAGGCGGACGATTGGATAATTGGGGACACCTTTCTTGATTGCGAACGAGTGGCGCTACCCAGCTACCTCTCTAACAGTCCCTTCGAAGGAGTTCCGTGGACAGCATACTTAATTCAACAGGCGGCCAATCGGCCGCCTGTTGTGTTGCTTGGGGGGTATTATTCCCTGACAAAGGTGTCCATGTCGGATTCGTCCACCATCCCCATGATCCGCGCATACTCGGCTTCGATCAGCAGGTAGTGGTTGTGGGTCTCGCGGACATTCAGTTGGAATACCTCTCGCACTTCGGGATCATCTATCATTCCGGCAAGCGCCCGCAGCGCCTCTTCCAGCTGTTTCTCCTTGTTCAGGGCCACTTCAAGAGCTTTTTGCTCGGTAAACTCTGCACCGCAAAACTTTTTAGCCATGGCAAGCCAGGTTGACTCGTCGGTTTCCTGGATTGCCAGGAAATCATCAAGGGAGGGGATGTCGGACCCAGGATAGATACGGTGGAAATGACCGGCATGCTCCCGCTCTTCTTTGGCCAACAGCTCAAAGGTCTGTTTTGCGCGAGGGTCTGTGAACTGCTTGGCACCGTACTGGTAAAAGAGCATGGCACTCTTTTCTGTGTGCAGCGAGCGTTTGATAGCTTCCTGGACATCTGCTTTCATAGTCGTCTCCTATGTGATTGGTGATCTGTTCTTGTGCCTCGTGTCAGCAGGATACATGGTATAAGTATACCCGACCGAATCCCAAGGACAAATTCCGGGAAACAATACTGGAAAAGAAAACAAGGGCACTCACCATATTTTCTGTTACAACAATTTGTTCAAATTACCACGTCCTGCTGTACATTGCGGCCAATCGGCCGCCTTTTGCTGTTTCGAACAGGCCGGCAGAAATGGCATGCAGTCCCTTCGGGCGTGGCTGCAAAAAAACGGACGAGCGTCTGATTTGGCATACCTCTCCGCCTCATCAAGGCATATAATATGAGTAGAGATTATCAGTATGTTGGCTGGTAGAAAAGATCATTCTAAAAGCGCCAACAGAAGGAGGAATATATGAAATCAACATACACCTACAACCGCCTCGACAAGAATGACGTCGCAGTTTTGCTCGTTGATCACCAATCCGGCCTGGTCAACCTGGTTCAGGACTTCTCGCCGGACGATTTCAAAAATAACGTTATCGCGCTGGCCGATGCGGCCAAATATTTCAAGCTCCCCACGATTCTTACCACCAGTTTCGAGGATGGCCCGAACGGGCCGCTCGTCCCGGAACTGAAAGCACTCTTTCCGGATGCCCCTTATATAGCGCGTCCCGGTAATATTAACGCCTGGGATAACGAGGATTTCGTCAAGGCTGTTAAGGCGACCGGAAAAAAACAGCTGCTCATCGCCGGGATCGTCACGGAAGTGTGTGTCGCCTTCCCTGCTCTGTCAGCGCGGGAGGAGGGCTATGAAGTATTTGTCGTCACCGATGCATCCGGCACGTTCAACAAGACGACGCGGGATGCCGCCTGGGCGCGCATGACTCAGGCGGGCTGTCAGCTCATGAGCTGGTTCGGGGTCGCCTGCGAGCTGCACCGCGACTGGCGTAACGACGTAGAGGGCCTTGCCGCCCTGTTCTCGAATCATCTCCCGTCATACCGGTGCCTCATCACGAGCTATATGGGTGGCCGGAGTGCCGCGGAGAAATAATTGCCTGCAGCTTCGAAACGGGATGCGAGCCTGTAAGCCTTATTTGCGGACAAGCTCTAAATAGTACTGGAGGTGGTTGACATGGTAGACATTATTCATCGTATTGGGATCAAGTCCCCTGTAGCTCAGGTCTATAACGCTTTGACAACCTTGGACGGTCTGGCCCAATGGTGGACCGAGGAAGTATCAGGTGATGTCCAGGTCGGAGGAAAGATCGAATTCTGCTTTCGAACGAAGGCAGGCGAGCTCCTGGGCAAAATGGTTATGGAAGTGCAAGAACTCAACGCTCAAAAAGATGTTCGATGGCGCTGCATAGAAGGGCCCACTGAATGGATTGGAACTGATATCACCTTCCAACTGTCAGAGCAGGACAACCAAACTATTCTCCTCTTCGGCCACAGAAACTGGCGCGAGGCCGTTGAGGCAACCTATCACTGTAGTATGAAGTGGGCCACATTCCTGTTAAGCCTTCGTGAGTATGTAGAAACAGGAAAAGGGAAGCCCTCACCTCATGATCTGAAAATTGATAACTGGAATTAGAATTAATCTTCCTGTTATCAGCCTGGATCATACAAAAAAGGCCAAGGGACGCATACCCCTTGGCCTCTAACTGTCTATGACTGACTGATCAATTACAGTTTCACATCCAACTCATTCTGGACAATCTGCTCACGAGCCTGCTTCTTCCTGATCAAAACCAGCTCGGAACTGCGCGTTCTCATGACGGCTGGCGGCTTGCGGTGCGAGTTGTAGTTTTCCGGCGACATACTCTCAGAATAGGCTCCCGTGCCTCCAATTACGACATAATCACCGATCTCCGGTTCGGCGATCAGCACCGGCACAATGTTGCCGTCGTTGTCCAGACGCACCGAATCGCCACTTTCGCAGCAACGCCCCACAATCCCGAACGATTTCAGCCCGGCCGTTAGTTTACCGTCATACTCGCTGGAGAGCAGCGTACCGTCCTGGCGCACAATGGCAATGGGATGCTCGGAGCCGTACAACAGCGGGCGCGTCAAGAGCTCCATGCCGCCGTCAACGATCAGGAAGTTCAGCTCGTTGGTCAGCTTCTTGTCGATGATCCTGGTAACGATATGGCCCGAATTGGCTACGACATAGGTTCCCGGCTCGATCTCCATCTGCAGTTCGCGTCCAGTTGCCTCCTTGAACTCCGTGATCCGCTGCTTGGCATAGGCACCCAGCGCCGCGATATCGGCTTTTTTTTCTCCCGGCATCCTGGCGACCTTGAGCCCGCCGCCAAAGCTGACGGTGGTGGCATCCGGGAAATAGGCCTTCACAAAGCCGAGTTCACGGTCGATGTTCTCCTGCCATTTTTCCGGGGCACCCCCGGAACCGATATGGACATGGACCTGGGTAAAGCGCAGCCCCAGCTGGTCAGCCATGCCCTTTACCGTGGGGACATCGTTTAAGTGGACGCCGAAGCAGGAATATTCGCTGCCGGTATCGCGTGTGGCGCTTTCACCGCCGCCGGCGGCTCCCGGATGGACCCTCATGGAGAGGTCGATGTTGTTGGCTTTGGCAAAGTCGGCAATCAGTTGAAACTGGGTCATGGAGCAGACGTTGTACTTGAGGCCCGCTTTGATCATCTCCTCCAGTTCGGCGCGCTCCGCACCGATTGGTACCTCCTGGGTGGTCAGCATCATCCGGGTATACGGCACCCCGGCGGCAAAAGCACGGGCTGCTTCATTAAGTGACGAGCAATCCAGATCCAGTCCTTTATTGGTGACGACCCGCAATACCGTACGATCCGAGTTTGCCTTCATGGCGTATCGTACATGCAGACCGTATGCATTCGGCATGTTCAGCAGCTGTTCACAGCTGTTTTCTATGTATTCCTGATCATGCAGATATACCGGTGTTCCCCACTGCTGAGCTATTTTCGGGATGAGCGTTGCGTCCAGTTTTGTCGGGCCAAACTGTTTCATTGTCATTCGTTCAACCTCATAAATTTGAAATGACTTCGCATTCCCTGGTCCCATCAGGGCAACGTGAAGAGGGTTGCCCATCTATGTAGCATTTTCGACCGGTATGGTGCAACATCTCTCTGGAAGTTTGTTGCATAACGATGGAATTCCGGGGACACACCGCTTGCATACAGGGACATCAAATACAGGGACATCATACCTATTAAAAAAGGCGGCCAATCGGCCGCCTTTGCTGTTGCTGCTACCTGCTTACACTGCAGCGCGTTTTTCCTGCTGTCGCAGGAACAGCCAGACCAGGGGGGGCAGGAGTACCAGGTAGACATAAAAGAGCAGCCGGAAGGTCTGCCCCACGCCAAAGGTATCGGCATAACGTCCCACCAGCGGGCCAGTGAGGGCAAACAGCAGCCGGAAGCAGAGTGACTGGAGCGACAGCATGCCGGCCCGGGTGGCCGACGGAATCTCGGCCTGGGTGACATGGAGCAGGAACGGTCCCCGCATCCCTCGCATGGCGGTAAGGAGGTAGTAGAAAAGAAAGCCCCAGACTCCCGTCGCAAGACCCAACCCCAGATAGCCCCCCCAGACCAGCAGCACCAGCAGGAGAATCATCCAGCGGTCGCCCAGGAAGGCGCGCACCCGGTGGCTTAACACGGCGAAAAGGGCGACGACCAGGTTGGCCCCTGCCCAGACTGGGCCGAAAGAGGCCAGCGGCACGCCGGCGTTACGCATGTACGGCTGGATCAGCCATACCGGGTAGAAGGAGGAGAGACCGAGAACGATGCTGAGGAGAATTGTGACGCAGAGGCGCCGGTTCTCAATGAAGACGTAACGCGCCGAGGCGAGCGCTTCTGTCAGGTGCCCGGCAAAGTGTCGCTGCTCGCGTTGCGGTTCCGTCAGGCCGCGTGTGAGTGCGAGGGCCAAAACCCAGACCGCCACCTGAAGGATGAACGGGAGAAGGGGGAATTTTGCATAAAGAACACCTGCAAACAGAGCCCCGGCTGCCTCGCCTGTCTGGCCGAACCCGGTTGAGCGCCCTTCGCAGCGGCTGTAGGCGGCCTCCTCTTTCGTACTCTTAAGGGATTCGTAAAGGAGGGCGCTGTCCGTGCCGCTGATGAATGAGGTGGAGATGCCGAGGAGTATTTCTGCCAGGAGGACCCCCTGAAACGAGGTGGCTGTCGTGTAGATCCCCCACCCCACTATGCCGAGAAGTGACGCAAAGGTCAGGGACATCCGGTAGCCGACCCGGTCGCTGATGTAGCCGGAGGGGTACTCCATTACCACCATGGCCACGGCGAAGATGCCCTGCAGGAGCAGGATCTGGGAGAGCGACAGGCCAATCTGGTCCTTCCAGAACAGGGTGATGACCGCCATGGGGAAGAGGGTCATCTGCAGGAAGGAGAAGGCGTAGAGCAGGGGGACATTGCGCCGGAGTGAGGTCATTGGGAGCAGTATGCATCAGTTCGGAGAGATTATGAAGCGATAAGGAGCAAGTCGTCCGCCTTTACCGTCATTCAATAAAATAATCCGTGCGCAAAAAATTATGGCATTATGATTTCGTTTGTGATGCACTAGGAGTCTGTCGGCCTTGAGATTCTGACCGAATCAACTTAACCCGTAAGTTGATTCTACTGGCCATCCTGATCA
>JAYSLX010000008.1:0-3433 GCA_043725245.1 Geobacteraceae bacterium
CACCGGTTATCCGCCTCCTCAATTCCATCCTCTTTCAGGCAGTTAAGGAGCGGGCCAGTGATATCCACATAGAACCGTTCGAGCATGAGCTTGAGGTTCGCTTTCGGATCGACGGCGTGCTCTACCGCATGCTCACCCCGCCTAAGGTGGTACAGGAGGCGTTGATCTCGCGGGTCAAGATCATGTCGTCCCTGAACATCGCAGAGAAACGGCTGCCTCAGGATGGTCGTCTTCGCGTCATCGTTGCAGGCCGGGATGTGGATATACGCGTTTCAATCGTCCCCACGTTCTTTGGCGAGAGGGTGGTGCTCCGACTGCTGGACAAGCAAAAAGGGGTAATCTCTCTGGCGGCCATCGGCCTTGCTGAGCAGCAGGTGTCACTCATGGAGCGTCTGTTGTCGCGCACTAACGGAATCGTTCTGGTCACCGGACCAACCGGCAGTGGCAAGACCACCACCATCTATGCGGCCCTTTCGCATCTCAATTCGCCGGACAAGAACATCATTACCATCGAAGATCCGATCGAGTACCAACTGAAAGGGGTCGGCCAGATCCAGGTCAATCCTAAGATCGATCTTACATTTGCCAACGGCCTCAGGTCGGTGCTCCGCCAGGACCCTGACATCATAATGGTTGGGGAGATCCGCGATGCCGAGACCGCTGAGATCGCCATGCAGTCCTCTCTCACGGGCCATCTTGTACTCTCCACACTCCACACCAACGATGCCGCCACCGCAGTTACCCGCCTGGTCGATATGGGGGTTGAGCCGTTCATGGTTGCATCCACGCTTTCCGCAGTCATTGCCCAGCGGCTGGTGCGGGTGATCTGTCCCAATTGCAAGGAGGAGTATGTGCCTGACCGCCAGTATCCTGGGTTGTCGCTCCCCCCGCGACTCTTCCGCGGACGTGGCTGCGAAAAGTGTTTCAATCTCGGGACAGTCGGCAGGATTGGGATATACGAGATACTCCTTATCGACAGCGAGATCTGCAGTATGATCATGCAGCGAAAACCTGCCGGCCTTATCAAGGAATATGCGGTGGCCCACGGGATGAAAACCCTGCGCGAGGACGGGCAGATCAAGGCGACTGCAGGAATCACCACCATCGAGGAAGTGCTGCGGGTTACCCAGGACGATTATGCCGACCTACCGGTATAGTGCATACCGGTCCGGGGGCTCTACGAAAGCCGGCACTATCGAGGCAGAGACTCCTCGCGATGCCCGTACCCGTCTGAAGAAAGAAGGCCTTTTCGCAAGGGAGATCTCTCTGGCGGACGATAATGCGGCCAGGTCGAGCTGTTGGCGGATGCGACGCGGCGTTCCTCAGGAAGAGCTGGCACTTGCAACCAGACGGCTTGCCACGCTGCTCGGCTCCTTTGTGCCTGTTTACGAGGCAGTCTCCGCTCTCTATGAACAGGAGCAACCGGGGGAGTTGCAAAACATCCTTGGACGGATAAGGGAACGACTCAAGGAGGGGACCGGCCTCGCAAGGGCGCTTGAGGGTGAGTCGCACGTCTTCAGCGAAAGCTACATAGCCATGGTTGCTGCAGGAGAGGCCAGCGGCGCGCTGGAAAAGGTTCTGGAACGGCTCGCCGATTTTCTGGAAGACCAGGCATTTGTCCGGAGCAAGGTAACCACTGCCCTTGCATACCCGGTCCTGATGCTGATAGTGGGGAGTGGGGTCATGCTCTTCCTGCTCTCTTTTGTGGTGCCTAAAATCGTCATGGTCTTCGAGCAGAACCGGGCTACCCTTCCGTTCATCACCGTGGTGCTCCTCGTGGTAAGCCATTTCCTCCAGAAGTGGTGGTGGACCCTGGTGTTGGGCGGATGTGGCCTGGCAATAACCTATGACAGGCTGCGCAACCGTCCTGCCTTCCAGGTATGGCGTGACCGAATTTTTTTAACTCTGCCACTGGCTGGCCCGCTGATCCAGAAACTGGCACTCGCACGTTTCAGCAGGGTTCTTGGGCTTCTCCTCTCCAGCGGCGTTCCGGTGATACGGGCACTTGAGATTGCAGCCGAAGTGGTTGCAAACCGCTCCTACCGTGTTGTCCTGGATCAGGTAAAGGGGGAACTGATTGAAGGGGGACGTCTCTCCACATCTCTCGCCAAGAGCCCCCTGTTCCCGCCCCTCTTGGTCCACATGATCGCAGTTGGGGAGAGAAGCGGAGAGCTGGAGCAGATGTTGAACCGCGCCGGAAACGCCTTTGAAAAGGAGTTTGATACGGCAGTAACCCGTGGCATGGCCCTGTTGGAGCCGCTGCTGGTCCTTGCGATGGGGGTCGCGGTGGGGACTGTTGTGATTGCGGTGCTGCTGCCGATCTTCCAGCTTAATCAGTTAATAAAATAATATTCAGCTCTTATGGAGCTTAGGCATCCTGCCTGAGTTTCAAGCAGGTGTATCGCTTGAATAGTCTTTGAAGCCAAAACCATAATTCGAGCATGAAATCGCTCGAAACGCAGGCAAGATGCCTACGCTCCGAGAAAATTCTGAATAGATTATTTGATGCGATGAAATCCAGGAGGTTATTCAAATGCAACAGATACGTAACAACAAGGGCTTCACCCTGATAGAGATCATGGTGGTCATTGTCATACTGGCACTCCTGGCGGCACTGGTCGGGCCGAAGCTGATCGGTAGAACCGATGACGCAAAGATTACCGACACCAAGGTGCAGATCAGAAACATGGAGACTGCGCTGAAGCTCTACAAGATGGACAGTGGCTCCTACCCCTCTACCGAGCAAGGGCTTTCGTCTCTCATCTCAA
Organism: Geobacteraceae bacterium; assembly: GCA_043725245.1. Classification (GTDB taxonomy): domain Bacteria; phylum Desulfobacterota; class Desulfuromonadia; order Geobacterales; family DSM-12255; genus Geoanaerobacter. Next base: position 2,769 of record JAYSLX010000008.1, read on the forward strand.
AGCCGACGGTCGGTGTTATCCCGAAGAACTACAAGGAAGGTGGCTACCTTGAGAGCAAGAAGGTCCCCAAGGACCCGTGGGGTAACGACTACGTCTACCTCTCGCCTGGTGAGCATGGCGACTATGACATCTGTTCATTTGGTGGAGATGGCGTCAAGGGTGGGGAAGGGAAGAGTGCCGATATCTGCAACTGGGAGTTGCAGTGAGTGTGGATTGGTAAAGGGAGGATGCCGTCTTCACGGGCCATGAGCAGGGAGCCTTGGCCAAATTCTGCCGGCTTCACACTGATCGAGCTGGTGGTGGTGCTTGCGATCCTGGCAATGACTACTCTGCTTGTCTGGCCACGGCTTCCCGACACGCGGGGGGCTGCGCTGAAGCGTTCGGCACGGGCGCTGGCGACAACTGTCCGCTACCTCGGAGATCAGGTGACAACAACCCGCCTCCCCCACCGTTTGAGGATTACGCCCGGCAGCGGCGAGATAAAGGTTGTGACGATCCCTCCCGGCGGAACCGAGAGCAGGCCGGGTGACACATTTTTCAATCACAGGATACTTGCCGAGGGGGTCACTGTTACCGATGTGCAGATACCACGTCTGGGAACTGTCAGCACCGGGGAGCTGCTTCTCGACTTTGGTCCTGCAGGGCTTGCCGACATTGCATCCATC
>JAYSLX010000009.1:0-4686 GCA_043725245.1 Geobacteraceae bacterium
CAGGCCGAACAGAATGTTCCAGAGAAACAAAAAGGTTAAGCTCCAGAAGTTCTTCACCGGGTACAAACGGGTTTCTTAAGTCAATGACATTGAGTTTAAATGGGCCGCGTGGTAGCGGCCCATTCCTTTGTTCCGGGCAGCATTATAAGGGAAAGAAGCCTATCGTAACGATAGGCGCGTTTATCTTCCTAAGGGAGCCAATCGTCCAGGTAACGGCGGTCAAATATCAGATTCAATAAGCCTGGGTGTCTTCTAGGACATCCTCTGCGGTAATTGGAGCCCTGAACACCCTGTAAACCCAGATCTTATATGCAATGACAATGGGAACGAAGATAAACGCAACAATAGTCATTATCCTCAGTGTATAGGGGCTTGAGGAGGAATTGAAGATGGTCAGGCTATAATTAGGATCGATGCTCGACGGTATCAGGTTGGGGAATAGGCCGATAATTCCTGTGGCAACTACCGTAAGAATCGTTATACACGAAGCGGCAAAGGCAGGAAGCGGCTTCCCCTTGGCAGAAAATATCCGAATAGCAAGAAGGGACTGCACAGCAATTACGGGTACCACAATGAAGACCGGACTCGCCAGAAAGTTGACGTACAATTTGGTCGCAAAATTGGTGTATACAAGGAAGGTTACTGCCACCAACAGAAGCGCCGGCCATAAATTGTCTGCCATGTCGTTGGCGCGCCGACTGAGCTCACCTGTTGTCTTGACCGTCTGATAAAGGGCTCCATGAACAACGAAAAGCATCACAAAAAGTATGCCTGTCAACAGGCCATAGGGATTTAACAGACTGATGAGCGAGCCGTGATATCCTGAGACATCCATGGGGAGTCCGGCAAATATGTTACCGAAGGCGACGCCAAAGAGAAGTGCGGGGAGAAAACTGCTGACCCCGATAGCAATATCCCATCCTTTTTTCCATCCAGCGCTGTCGACCTTTCCACGGAACTCAAAGGAGACCCCGCGGACGATGAGTCCGAAAAGAAGCAGAAACAGTGCGGTATAGAGATAGCTGAACATAAGGGCGTAGGTGGTTGGAAACGCCGCAAAAGTGGCTCCTCCAGCGGTGATTAACCAAACCTCGTTACCGTCCCATACTGGGCCTATGGCATTAATTATAACCCTGCGGTCAGTGTCGGTCTTGCCCAACAGGTTGTGAAGAATCCCGGTACCAAGCACAAAACCGTCAAGCATGAAGTAGACAGCCCAGAGAACTCCCCACAGCACGAACCAGACAATCTGCAGTTCCATTATTTCGCCCCCCTTCCGTTAGGCTTGATGATAGCGGACAAATCATTATCCGGACCTTTCCTGGCAAACTTGAAAAGGAGAAAGACATCTACTGCACCAAGGAATCCGTACAGGAGGGTGAAGCCTGCGAGAGAGCCGATCACCTGACCGGTGGTGATCGCCTTTGAAACCCCATCCGAGGTTTTCAGTATTCCGTAAACTATCCAGGGTTGGCGTCCCATTTCGGCGACTATCCAACCAAGCTGGTTGGCGATGTAAGGGAGTGGAATCGCCAGCACCATAACCTTTAGGAACAGCGGAAAAGATTCCAGCTTGTTCTTTAAGGAAAGGAAAACGGCAACTAGGGACAGGAGAATGAATAGGGTGCCCAAGCCGACCATTGCCCGGAAGCTGAAGAAGGTCGGCACAACCGGTGGCCTCAACTCAGGAGGGAATTCCTTGAGACCTTTGATCTCCGCATTGGGATCATGGAATGCGAGAAGACTGACCATATTGGGGACACAAAACTGCTCTAAAGTATTGCACTCGCGTTTCACATCAGGCATGAGCAGGAGGTTCATCCCAACTCCCTGCTTAGTCTCCCATACGGATTCCATTGCAGCAAACTTTGTTGGCTGCACAGCAGCTATCTCGACAGCATGGAAGTCTCCCGACAGGAGCACAAGCAGTACCGACGCCAGGCCGAATTTGGCAGCGATGGCAAAGGAGCGCTTGAAGAAATCAGGCTCATTATTCCGGAGCAGATGCCAGGCAGAGATACCCATAATAAAAAAAGCTGCAACAGTGTACCCTGATACGATCTGGTGGAAAAACTTTATCAGGCCGTACTTGTTGGTCACCAGAGCCATAAAATCGACCATCTCGGCCCGATTGTTCTTGAGCACAAAACCTACCGGATGCTGCATCCAACCGTTTGCAAGTAGTATCCAGAGTCCAGAAAGATTAGTAGCAAAAGCCACAATCCAAATCGACATGACATGAAGGTTCTTCGATATCCGGTTCCAGCCAAAAATCCAGACACCAATGAAGACAGATTCGAGGAAAAATGCTACCGTTGCCTCAATGGCCAGTGGGGCTCCAAAGATGTCACCCACGTACCTGGAATACTCTGCCCAATTCATCCCGAACTGGAACTCCATGGTAATCCCGGTTACAACGCCAAGAGCAAAGTTAATCAGGAAGAGCTTTCCCCAGAACTTTGTCATCCTCAGGTAAGTACTATCGCCAGTTGTTACATAGCGAGTCTCCATGTATGCAACCAGCACGGAAATACCCAAGGTAAGTGGCACAAAGATGAAATGAAACATGCAGGTAACAGCAAATTGAAGCCTGCTCAGCGTCACTACGTCCATATTACTAAACTCCTTTCACGAGCATTGTTTTGAAATTTTCCTACCTCAATTGACCGTTAAGAGCTTCATTTTTGATCTCCTGCGTCTTAGAATGATATTTTATAATTATGTTTTAACAATCATTAAAAGACCTTTTTTATCTTGTATACTGGCAAAAAAAATTACCCGTCTTTTTTTGCTAACATCTCTATTGTAACACCATCAAGAATTTCAACAACTTTGGTCTGAACAGTGCGCCAAACGGGATGAACCAGACAGGCACGATTGAGTTCACAGTCACTGTCGTCCATGAGGCAACGATTAGGCATTATCGGACCTTCTACTGCCTCCACGACCTCTCTCAGCGTAATTCTTGAGGCGGAACGACCTAACACGAACCCCCCCCCGGTACCACGGAAAGAATTCACAAGTCCTATCTTGGCGAAACTCTGCATAATCTTAGCGAGAAAGGTCTGAGGAACCCCGGTAGCCATGGCAATTTCGCTGATCAATGCAACCTCTCCCTGCCGAAGACCGGCAAGGTAGATGATGCCACGTATTGCATATTCCCCTTTGCGGGTTAACTCCATCATATAAAACCTTTAAGACCAATTTTGTCTTTTTATACTAAACTCTCCTGACCGTGTCAAGCCTGATTTTCTGCAGCCCGTTTTATAAGATTTTCCTTCTCGGAGCGAAGCCTATTTCCCATACTCCTTTTGCACCGATGCAATCCACTCCTGATAGAGGGATGAATAATCTACAGTCAGGTCTGAAAGGGCTGAAGCGACAGCTGCTTCGATCCTCTTTCCTGAACCAAGGCCAACAAGAATATCCTTAACCTTGTGCCAACCGTACGTTGAAACCAGGTACTTAACCAGGGAATAGCTTTGCTGATAGGCAAGAGGCACATCCATTGCCTGTAGTGAGACAAAAGATCGTTCCATTGCAGAGAGTGGTAACAGTGACCCCTGCTTCACCCCCTTGGCAAGCTCTGTCAGAGGATGTGAAAATTCGCGTCGACCCTCCAGTTCAGCCAACCCCTCGTTGAGCCAAATCGGGCAGTTACCCGAGGTAAGTTCCTGTACTACAACATGCGTATACTCATGAAAGAGGATTGACCGGAGTGTTTCATTCATCTCAACCGCCCCACCAATAGGGAGTCTGATCTTGCCGTCGTAGAGGGCCCCCGACCAGTCGGGGCTGTTGGTCACACTCCGATAGTTCGTGCGTGTATAGATGAGAACCGGTATCCTCGCTGTGGGAAAATAGTTCAAATCAGAGCCGACCCGGTTATACGCAGTTTCCAGTACGTCCAACACCTGATCTGCGAGTTGCGTTTTTTCTCCGGCATCATATGAAATCATAAATCGCGAACTGAAGCCCCGGTCCATTCGTTCTTCAACTGCCAACTCTCGGCGCGCCTTGGCAACCAATGTTGCTGCTTCCTTACGTCCAGGTTCAAGTTCAAGTGCCCTGCCCAGTGATTCTATCGCAGCGGAGAGGTTTCCGTTATCATACTGTGATCGACCAAGAAAAAGCATCAGATCGGATGTATCCCCGGCAACTCCTCTTGCCCGCTCCAACTCAATAATTGCAGCGTCGTATTGTTTTGCCGAATAAAGGGCTATTCCGCGAAGGACGCTATAGCGTTGAACCTCGGGAAACAGCTCCCGGGCGTTGTCGAAACTGGTCGCTGCCTCCTCGTATCTGCCGACTGACATACGTTTTTGTCCGAGCACTGTGTAGACCTCTGCCAGATTCCTACGAAGCGTCTGATCGTAAGGGAAGAGACTGAACGCATTTTGAAGATGCTCCAGGGCCTTCTCGGTATCCCCTTTCTGCAAAAGCTGCAGTGCATAGTCATTCAATAGAAATGGGTCACTCGCAGCAACCGATCTCACCGAAGTTACGGAATAGGAAACCGCAACCAGAAGGCTGCAGATTGCGATTTGCATTAGCTGTGATAACTTCATGTTTCACCAGACAAAGGTTATATTTATACCACGTTAAAACTATAGCAGAACTGAGACATGCTGAACAGATTACTTCTCAACACATTTTGATCGGCACCCAAATCACACAAAAATGCCG
>JAYSLX010000010.1:0-7945 GCA_043725245.1 Geobacteraceae bacterium
TGACGGACGGAAGGTAAACGTCCAGGTCCCCTATGTTGTGGAGGAAATCTGCAATGGGTGCGGCATCTGTGAATATGTGTGCCCCCTGGAGGGGAAATCAGGGATCGAGATCTACGCGGTGAAGGATAAGACACCACTCTTGCTGACCGCGGCATCATTGTCTTCTGAAACCTCTCTGCCCTTAAAAATAAACGATTATCTGTCATAAATAGGTCACATAAATAGGTCACAGTTGCCATTCAGATACCTTGTGTTAGAGTAATCCAACCAAGCGGTATTTCCAGCACTGCCGGGGTCCATTCATTATTGAAAGGAGAGGGAAATGACGAAAATTAAAGTTATTTTGCTGTTTGTAATCTTGTCTGTCGGTATTGGGCTGGCATTTGCGCTGCCGACACAGAGTGCAGCGACCAAGGTTAAACCAGCTAAGGGGTCAGGCAAGGTGGCCTGCTATCAGTGCCACGAAGAGATCAAAACCATGAAGGAAGGCTCCCGGCATGCATCCCTGGCCTGCGAAACCTGCCACGACAATCTTGCCAAGCATATGGAGAGCATGGGTGACGTGAAGCCGGTCACAAAAATCGATGCGGCGCTCTGCGGCAAGTGCCACAAGGAACAGTTTGACAGCTTCTTCAAGGTCAATTATGAGGCGGCTGCCCGCAAGGAGAAAGGGACCCCGACAGGTCGCTCGCCTATGCAGGACAAGCTGCTGGCGGGCCATGGGTTCACCTTCGAACATAACGAACCCCGTGGTCACGCCTTCATGGTCACGGATCAGTTCGTCGTAGACCGCTTCCAGGGGGGACGCTTCCAGTACAAAAACGGCATCAAAGACGTGGATCGGGTCGGTAAGGCATGGGACATCCTGGTGGACAAGGGGGCGGACTTCAAGATGATCGAGACCGCTAAGGCCGGCAATCCGACCTGCATCCAGTGCAAGACCTCTGACCATATCCTGAAAATGAAGTACATGGGGGATAAGGACCCCAAGGCGTGGTGGGACCGAACCTCGGATATCGTTGCCGTTGCTAAGGATACCCAGAACCCGGTTGGCTGCATTCACTGCCATGATCCTCACAATACAAGGCCGCGTGTGGTCCGAGATGCACTGATTCAGGCAATCGAGAGGGATCCGGGCACAAACATCTTTGCAAAGGGCGGCAAGACCGACCTGAAGGTGATCTCCTTCCGTGACGGTTTCAGAAAGATCGGAGTCATGGAAAAGGCAGATTCACGGATGATGTGCGCGCAGTGCCATGTTGAGTATGCATGCAACTCCGGTACGCAGTTCAGCGACGGCAAGAAGGTCGGCTATGACGACCAGCGGACAAACCACTTCCCCCTCAAGAATGCGAAACAGCTCCTTGAGCACTACAAGAAGCTGGAGTTCTATGACTTCAAGCACGCAGTCACCGGTGCCCGACTGGTGAAGCTGCAACATCCCGAGGCAGAAACCTATGCCGGTAGTGTCCATGACCGGGCCGGAGTCCAGTGCCACCAGTGTCATATGCCTAAACTGAAGGGAAAGGGGGGGAAGCAGTTCTCCTCCCATGGTGTAATCCGACCCAAAAATCACATCAAGGAGGCTTGTCTCGGTTGCCATCCCAAGTTCACCGTGGAGCAGAAGCTCTACCAGATCGAGGCTGAGCAGAACTATGTGCGCGGCAAGATGCGCAAGGCCGAATACTGGATCGGTCAGTTGATCGATACCTATGCGGCTGCTAAGCGCGCCGGGGTCGCCGAAGACGTGCTGACAAGGGCCCGGGAGAAGCATGAAGAGGCCCATGTGCTCTGGGAGTACTGGACGGCAGAGAACTCTGATGGCTTCCATAATCCGGAACTGGCAAGAGACTCCCTTGCTAGTTCCATTGCCGCTGCAAAGGAGGGCGTAAGGACGCTGAACGAATCCATGAATACCAAGAAATAATTTTTAGCAGGTTGGTGATGTCTGCCGATGATCTGCGAATAAAAACAGGAAAGGGCCGCTTGATATCAGCGGCCCTTTCCTGTTTCCTTACGGAAGTTTATTGTTTCGTTTAAGCTGTCTCGCTCCTGGCTCCTTCAGTGTTTCTGAGACCCTTTGCGAAGCCGAGCATTACCATGACTGCCGGCACCAGCTGCCCAATTACTATCAGAGCGCAGAGTCCGAGGAATATGGTTACGAAGATGCCGCTGTTGTCTTCCCGAGCTCCAGATGCTGCAAAGGCGGTTGCGGTTGGTATAAGCCCTGCGACGGTTCCGATTATGGTAGTTAGAGTTCTCATGGCATTCCCCTTTTTTCTTCACATTTGGCATCTGCTTATGTTTTTATACAATGCAGTGGGCGTGCCACTTATTAAATGATGCTAAACATAAAAACAACAAGCTGATATTGTTGAAGTATTTGTTGAATTGATAATGCGGGGCTAATGAGAGGAGTGATTTGGCGCACGATGTTGTATTGGATGGCTATACAGCTATGGGGGTCATGAGTGGGTGATGTACTGTCTATCTAGTTGAAATCAAGTAATATTGTCCAGATAATAGACGGGTGGGATTAGGTGTACAAATATATATTCTATGATGATGGCTTTGCGATAGATAAACAGAAGGGGTGCCGCAGTTAACGGCACCCCATATTTAATCAGTTGGTAAAACCTCTGCTTAGTGACCTCCGCCGTGCATGAAAGCGAAGATCATCAGGACCACCAGGGTAATGCCGGTTATGACAGCGCAGAAGCCGAATGCCTTTACGATGAAGTCATATGCCACGCCGCTGGTCTTCTTGCAGGCATACTTTTCCATGATACCCATATCCTGGTAGCGCTTCCACTGGTCCCCACGCTCTTCGAGCAACTCTTCCTTGGAGATCTGACCATTGAAGATGACGAAGTCCATCGGGAACTTCTCTGGCCGTCCATGGGTATTGAAGAAGTGGACGGTGAAGATAAAGCCGGTGGCAAGCAGGGCCTCATCTGAATGGATGATTGTGGCGATGTTGAACATCCAGCCCGGCAGGAAGATGCCGAATATTTCAGGGAACCAGAGCATCAGTCCTGAGCCGCCGATGGCGAACATACCCCAGAAGACTGCGATGAAGTCGAATTTCTCCCAGTATGTCCAACGGTCGAAGGTAGGCTTGGGTCCCTTGAAGAGGAACCAGCGGACCATTCCGGTCACATCGGAGATGTCACGGAAGGTCGGCATGAGTGAATCCGGGCCGAACATCCTCTGCAGGAAGTTTCCTGGGAGGTCCTTCCTGACGAAGAGGAAGTGGAAGGAGAGAAGCAGGGCTCCGGCAAAGTAGATAAAGGTGATGCCTGCGCAGTAGCGGTGAATAAGTCCGGCGTTGGCTGAACCGCCGTAGAACTCCATGAAGACCTTTGCCCATGCCTGGTCGCTGAACTTGAGTGGCAGCCCGGTGAGCGAGAGGCCGAGGAAGCTTATGATGACAAGCAGGTGGAGGAATACGTGTCGCTTGAGGAAGCGGCGGTACTGCTTGTGAGGCTCTTCGCAATGCGGAGCTTGATGCTTCCCGGCGTACATGGCGGCAAGTTTTTCGCGATTATCAACAAAACCGCGGAACATCCAGAGGAGTGAGTGAATCCAGAATACTGCGAATGTGGATACCAGAAGACCAGTCATGGCCATCAGGGTCCAGTAGAGAAGTGGATATTTGTCACGATCAGCTTCGCCATGTGAATAGAACTTTGCAAAGAGCGGAGTGGCCTTCGGGTGGCACTCAGCGCACATTTTCACAAGGTTTTTAGGGTTAACGCTTGAATTCGGGTCATTTTTCGGGAGGATGGAGTGGGCTGTGTGGCAATCAGAGCAGCCCGCGACCTTTTCAGGGAAGCCAAGCCGATAGTTCTTGCCGTGGTAACTTTCGAGGTAGGTTTTTACCGCCACGTTGAAGACGTTGTTGCGCTGCATCATCTCGTTGTTGCTGTGGCACTTGAGGCAGACCTTGGTGTGGAAGTCTCGTGCAGTTCGTGACTTCTTGTCTCCTATTGCCTTTATGTCGTGCAGGTTGTGGCAGTCATTGCATGCTGCGGAGTCCTGATTGCCTGCTGCGACTGCTTTGCCATGGACAGAATTCCGATACGCGGACTGCTTGTCGTGACACTGGACGCACTTGGCAACGGCTGTCCTTTTGTCGTTTTTCCAGTAGCGGTGTGAGTGGATATCGGTATGGCAGTCAGCGCACATCACCCCCTTCTGGACGTGAATGCTGTTATAGTGCTCGGCATTTTCCTTCTTGTGACATCTTTCGCAACGTACCTTCTGTACCTTGGTTTCGCCTTTCATATGTTTGGTGAGGTCGACGATCTCTATGTGACAACTGGTGCAGGCGTTCTTGCCGTGAACCGAGGCGGCATATGCGGCAGCCGAGACCTTACCGCTATGACAACCGAGACAGGTGGCCGGGTCTATGGCCATTCCCTGTTCGGCATGTGCCGGTATACTGAGTGCAATCAGCACCCCAAGTGTCGGGATAAGGTTAATAAACTTCCTAAACATACAACTCCTCCTCAAAAGGGTGTGTGGGAAATGCCTCAGAATGGGCAGACCTCTGTAAATGTCTTATGGTATTGTGTGCAATTGGAGGAAAAATGCCGATGACTATTGCAGTTACAAAATTTGGTCAATAGTAATGCAGGGTGGAGAAAAAATGCAACTGAAAAACGGCTTGCTGTATATATTTTAATACATGAGAGCTTCACTTGAAATATCAGGTGGTATCAGCTCTTAGGTCGGGCTTTTATCTTTGGTCTGCCATCCTCGATTACAACCCGGAATTCGATGTCGGTACAGTTATGTTTCTTCCGAAGGGCTGCGCGTTGTTTCTCTATGGTACTCTTCATCATCTCGGCGGAGATGCAGTCAATCCTCAGGTTGCAGGCCTTGCGGGCCTCGATAAACTGCCGGTAGATCCCATCAAGGACTGTTGTAGCGACAATCTGGTCTGTTGATGAACCGTTTGTGTCGTTTTGCTCCTGCATCGCCATTCGAAAACGGTCCCGCGGGTGCCTTCCCTCTTCAATCTGCCGGTTTATCCTGGTCCAGTACTGTTTGTAGCTGTTCAGACGGGCGACAATGGAGTTGTACTTGAACTTGACCATGGTATTTACAATTGGTGTTCCAACGTAGCGACGCGCTGTCAATTCTACCTCTTCCAGCAGTTTGAGAGGCTCCCTCTTTTCCAGGCCAAGGAAATACTGCTCATATTTCCGGACCAGCTCATTTAGTTTTCCCTCGAAGATGGCAATCTCTTCGGCTATTCCCATGGCGCCTCCCGATGGGAAACTATAGCCGTATGATACCTACAAGTAAAGGCAAAATCAGGTTGGCAGGTTATGGAAGATTGCCTAATTTCTTGACCCTGGAAGCAACTGTTGTATATATAGGTTACCACAATGCCAAATCAAGGCGTTATCTTCGTTGGCTCATCTTGGGCTCCTCAACGTACGCTGTTGTACGCCTTCGTCGCCTCAATCTTCGCCGCCTAGATTTCATCCTTGATTTGAAATTGGTATTACTCACGGAGCAGAACCGCTTTTCCCAATGGAGGTGTAGTATGCAAGATATGGCAGCCGTGGTGCTGGCCGCCGGCAAAGGTACCAGGATGAAGTCCGATCTGGTCAAGGTGCTCCATGAAGTTTGCGGTGTCCCACTTCTTGACTGGACTGTTATGGCTGCCAAGGATGCCGGAGCATGCAGGATTGTCATGGTCGTCGGTCATCAGGCTGATAGGGTGAAAGAGTATCTGGCCGGCGATGTATCGGTAAGCTTTTCCCTGCAGAAAGAGCAGCTTGGCACCGGCCATGCCGTTTCCTGCGCGTGGGGCCAGCTGGAAGGTTATTCGGGGAGAGTATTTATTCTCTGCGGAGATGCCCCGCTGATCCGGGCGGAAACCCTCAAGGGAATGCTGGCATACCACCATGAGCGTCAGGCAACAGTGACGGTAATGACGACACACCTGGAGAATCCCTTGGGGTATGGTCGGGTAGTCAAGCGCGAGGGGGGGCGGATCGTTCGGATCGTTGAGGAAAAGGACGCGACTCCCGATGAACGACACATCCGGGAAATAAATTCCGGTATCTACTGCGTGGAGGCAGATTTTCTGTTTGATGCTGTTGCCGGACTCTCAAACGACAATGCCCAGGGGGAGTACTACCTGACCGATATCATCACCACGGCTGCAGAGCGGAACCTACTGGCCATAGCCTATCCCGTGGCAGACCCCGAGGAGGTGATGGGGGTCAACGATCGTCTGCAGTTGGCGGTCAGGTGCCGTTCTGCGCCGTCGTATCAACGAGGCTCTGATGCTGGCAGGTGTCACCATTGTCGACCCGTCCTGCACCTATATCGGCCGCGACGTGAGGGTTGGCATAGACACCATTATCTTTCCCAATGTCCAGATCAGCGGGAAGACTGTCATCGGCAAAGGGTGCGTTATTGAGCCATCCTCCCTGATCCGCGACTGCTGCATAGGCGATCGGGTTACCGTCAAGGCAGGATCTGTCATGACCGGTTCCACAATAGGTGAGGAGTCGGCCATCGGGCCGATGGCGCACCTGCGTCCCGATTCGCAGCTGGCTGCACATGTGAAGATCGGCAACTTCGTGGAGACCAAGAAAATAGTCATGGGAGAGGGTTCCAAAGCGTCACACCTCACCTATCTGGGTGATGCGACCATCGGGCGTGACGTCAACATCGGCTGTGGAACCATTACCTGCAATTACGATGGTGTGAAGAAGCACCGGACAGTAATCGGTGACGGGGTCTTCGTTGGGAGTGATGTTCAGCTCGTTGCGCCGGTGACGGTGGGGAGCAATTCCCTGATTGCGGCAGGTACAACCGTCACTCAGGACGTCCCCCCGGATTCTCTTGCCATTTCAAGGATTCCGCAGGTAACCAAGGAAGGGTGGAAACTTAAAAAGCGGGAATAGGGAATGGGGAGCTGGGATTCGAAAATGAGGTGTTCCAAATCCCCAGGGGGCTATCCCCCAATCCCAAGGAGTTATATATGTGCGGAATCGTAGGTTACATAGGCAGCCAGCAGGCGACACCGATCATACTGGAAGGTCTCAAGAGGCTTGAATACAGGGGGTATGACTCTGCCGGGGTCTGTACCATAACAAACGGCTGTGTAGAGATTCGGAGGAGCGAAGGGAAGCTGATTAACCTTGAGCGTCTTATCGGTGAGAGGCCGCTTACCGGCACAATCGGAATCGGCCACACCCGCTGGGCTACCCATGGCCGCCCCTCCGAGACAAACGCCCATCCGCACCAGGCAGGCTCCATCATAGTTGTCCACAACGGTATCATCGAGAACTATCTTCCCCTGAAGGAGATGCTCAAGGCCCGTGGATGCGAATTCCTCAGCGATACGGATACTGAGGTGATCTCCCATCTTGTGGACGAGCGACTTAAAGAGGCCTGCGACTTTGAGAAGGCGGTCCGTCTGGCGCTTTCAGAGCTTCGCGGTGCTTATGCAGTCTGTATCCTCTGCAAGCAGGAGCCTGAGACCATGATCGCAGCCAAGCAGGGCTCACCAATGGTGGTGGGGCTTGGGGAAAGTGAATACTTCGTAGCTTCGGATATCCCGGCGATCCTCTCCCATACCCGTGAGATGGTCTTTATCGAGGATGGCGAGATGGTCGTTTTTCGGAGTGGCGAGCCGATTTTCACCACTGTTGCAGGCCAGCCACTGCAGAAAAAATCCCGTCATATCGACTGGTCGCCCATGATGGCAGAAAAAGGGGGATACCGGCACTTCATGCTCAAGGAGATTTTCGAGCAGCCTCGCGCCGTGCGTGACACCATTGCCGGTAGACTTCGCGAAGAGGAAGGGGATGTTTTTCTGGAAGCCCTGAAGCTTACCGACAATGAATTGATCGGGATCGAAAGGATTTACATCGTTGCCTGCGGGACCTCCTGGCATGCCGGTCTGGTCGGCAAG
>JAYSLX010000011.1:0-28965 GCA_043725245.1 Geobacteraceae bacterium
AAACAGCAGCTACATCAACAATATTAATGCGTTACACTAACAACCAAAACAACGGATATGCCGGACTTGATGATGTAAAGCCCGACAGACTCCTAGAGGGCTTTAAATCTTTGTTGCAAAGACCTAACCGGACAACGCTGATACAGACTAAGACAAGGCTAAACATTTCAGCAATATGTGTCACCAGAATTGACATGGGTTACCATATTTGCTAACCTTTCAATCATGAACTACTCCATCGAATATTTCCATTCTCGCGTTCAAACCGAAATCGAATCCTGGCCTGATGGCATTCTTGCCGATTATGCTCGGCTTATCGAACTATTGATAGAGTTCGGGCTAAACGTGAAAATGCCTCATTCCAAAGCAATGGGAAAAGGTCTCTTCGAGTTGCGGCCAAAAGGACGAGAGGGAATCGGGCGTGCATTTTATTGTTTTCTTGTCGGACGGCAAATCATAATTCTGCATGCATTTATCAAAAAAACACCAACAACTCCAGAAACAGAACTGAAAATAGCTCGAAAACGAATTAAGGAGGTCCAAAATGGCTGATTTGAAATATCACCCTGTAACTCACGACCATAACGCCTTCATTGAAAAAAGCAAGAAACGGGAAGGTTTTAAGAAGGCATATGAAGATTCGGAAGAGGAATATGCTCTTGTCAGGGAAATGCTTGCCGCTCGTGCGCGAGTCGGACTTTCGCAGGAAGCCGTCGCCGAACTGATGGGAACAACAAAAAGCGCAATATCAAGGCTTGAAGCTGCCGGGAAACATGCTCCTTCCGTGACGACACTAAAAAAATACGCACATGCGGTTGGCTGCCATCTTGAAATAAAATTTGTTCCGGAGCATGCCTAAACAGAAAGCAAGGCGGTGCGATATGCCGATCAGGGATATGATTGACGAGGGGCGGCGATGAGCCGCTTTGTTACTGACATTATGGAGTTTATTCATGGATAACGATCTTATTCTTCTTGGGCATGGCAGCGGTGGGGTTCTTTCGCACCGGCTCCTCTCCGACCTTATCATCCCTGCACTGTCCGGCACCCCACTCTCCGGGCAGGACGATGCCGCAGTTATTGAGGTAAACGGAGAAAGACTTGCTTTCACCACCGACTCGTACGTCGTCGATCCGATCTTCTTTCCTGGTGGCGATATAGGCAGCCTGGCCATTAACGGGACAGTCAACGACCTTGCCATGGTTGGGGCTCGGCCACTCTTCATAAGCTGTGGCCTTATCATCGAAGAGGGATTCAGCAGGAAAGATCTGTCGATGATCATGAACAGCATGCGGCAGGCTGCGGATGATGCCGGTGTCCGTATCGTCACCGGCGACACCAAGGTGGTGCCACGCGGCAAGGCAGACCGAATATTCATTAACACGGCAGGGATTGGCAGGTTCGAACATGATCTGGTGCTGAGCGGCTGTAACGCACGACCCGGTGACCGGATCATAGTGAGCGGCACCATTGGAGACCACGGCATAGCAGTCATGGCAAAACGAGAGGGACTTGCGCTCTCCACCGAGATCAAGAGCGACTGCGCAGCACTTAACGGCCTGGTGGCAGAGCTTCTGGCGGCGGGGAAGGATGCGGTCCGCGTGCTGCGCGATCCGACCCGCGGAGGCGTTGCAACCACCATAAAGGAGATCGCTCTCCAGTCGGATGTCACCATTACCCTGGACGAGTCAGCCCTCCCCCTGGATCCTTCAGTAAAAGGGGTCTGTTCCATCCTTGGACTGGACCCGCTCTACGTGGCCAACGAGGGGAAACTGCTCGCCGTAGTATCGCCGGAAGCCGCTTCGACTCTGCTGTCAACGATGCGGAAGCACCCGCTGGGGAGGAATGCGGCTATTATCGGAGAGGTTACCTTGACTGGTGGCGGTCGGGTGCAGTTACAGACCGCAGTTGGGGGACTGAGGTCCGTAGAGATGCTGGCGGGGGAACAGTTGCCCAGGATTTGTTAGGAGCCGGTGGTGCCCCCTCCAATCTGACCTTATTGATTTATGATCCTCATCATGTGGCATCTTCGTGCCCTGCCAGGGTCAAGTAGAGATCACTTTGAGCAAATTTCTTGTAGAACGTGGGAAGCAGCTTAATGCGCCTTCCATCCAAAATTTCTATCTCCCCCTGATCCCTCATCTTCATAAGCACCCGGCTTGTGGTCTCGCGGGAAATTCTTACCCGGTCGGCAATGCTCTGGTGCGAGAAAATGGCGTTGATGATCACTCCGCTGTTATCTCTCACCCCAAGAGTATTGCCATAGCGCGACAGTGTTGCCCGTATCCTTGATTCCGCATCGTTCATCCCGATAATGGCCTGAAACAACCAGCTTTCGCGCTGCCGACCGCAAAGGACGGCAATAACCCCCAGCAAGGCCTTGTTGTTCTGAAGAAAGAACTCATCAAACAACGGCTTGGTAATCAACAGCATCTTGCTCTGCTCAGTCGCGATAACCAAAGCAAAATCGGTCTTGCCGTCGAGGAGACCCATGTCACCGAAACACTCCCCCCGGTGCCTGAAAGCCATTACACGCTCCTGACCATCCGGGGTTATCTCCACGACCTTTACCCGCCCTTTAAGGATTACGTACATCAATTGATAACCATCTTCCTCCAAAAATATGGTCTCACCTTTGTGACAGCTGTAGGCATTGGTTTGGTCTATCAGCGATGCCAGTTCATCGTCTGTCAGATTGGCGAATATCGGTACTCCCTTTAAGATCTTTTTTGCGGCCTCTTTGTCAAAATTTGTTCTCACAGTCATAGTCACTCCGAAGGCAAAACGGCCGAGTTACTTGGGCAAGCCATTTTCGGATGGCATCCCCGGCAACTCGGCCGACTTTTTCCCCTATCAATCTGCGGGTCCCATTCAAGGTACCGCAGCCCAGGGAGGTAAGTCCCGAAGCTTTCCGCCCTTCGGTCTCCCGAAGTTTGGCATCATATTAATTTAGTATAACAATATGCCAAATCCGAATATTGTCAAGACGCTTCATCAATGGATATCGCCCTGGCTCTATCCGCAGCACAACCCACAAAAAAAGGGGCTCGGAAAAATCCGGGCCCCCTTTTTGTACCAGGCAATTGCTTGCTATCACATCTTATTTAAGAGTGGCACAATGAGCAGCGACACGATATTGATGATCTTGATCATCGGGTTGATCGCCGGCCCAGCGGTGTCCTTGTAAGGGTCGCCAACGGTGTCGCCGGTTACGGCTGCCTTGTGGGCGTCGCCACCCTTGCCGCCATGGTGGCCGTCCTCGATGTATTTCTTGGCGTTATCCCAGGCACCGCCGCCGGTGGTCATAGAGATGGCGACGAAGATGCCGGTAACAATGGTGCCAACGATGACGCCACCAAGGGCCTTGGGGCCGAGAGTGAAGCCGACCAGTACCGGTACCGCAATCGGGATGATGCCGGGGATGACCATCTCCCTGAGGGCGGTCTTGGTGACGATGTCGACGCAGGCAGCATAATCCGGCTTGCCGGTTCCTTCCATGATCCCCTTGATTTCGCGGAACTGTCGCCGGACTTCTACGACAACCGCGCCACCCGCCTTGCCAACTGCTTCCATGCAGAGGGCTGCGAAATAGTAAGGGAGCATACCACCGATGAAGAGGCCGACGATGATGTACGGGTCGGAAAGGTCAAAACTGATAGAGTTACCGACCAATTTCAGTTCGTCAACATAGGATGTGAAGAGGATAACTGCGGCCAGACCTGCGGAACCGATGGCATACCCTTTGGTAACCGCTTTGGTGGTGTTGCCGACAGCGTCGAGCGGATCGGTGACTGCACGGACCGAGTCGTCCAGGTCGGCCATCTCGGCAATGCCACCAGCGTTGTCGGTGATCGGGCCGTAAGCATCCATGGCTACGACGATGCCGGTCAGGGAGAGCATGGAGACCGCGGCAATGGCAATGCCATACACGCCGGCACTATTAAAGGAAACGATGATGCCAGCGGCAATGACGATCACCGGCAGGGCGGTGGATTTCATGGATACACCGAGACCGGCAATCACATTGGTGCCATGGCCGGTGGTGGAGGCCTGGGCGATATGTTGGACCGGGCCGTATTCGGTTGAGGTATAGTATTCAGTGATCCAAAAGATGGCCCCGGTAACTACCAGGCCGACAATGGCCGATATGAATATGTTCATGGCGCCGAAGTTTTGACCGGCAGCGTTGGTCAGACCTTGTGGGAACATCTGGACGGTTACGAAATAGAAGGCAATGCAGGCGAGCACGGCTGAGGAGATCAGGCCCTTGTAGAGGGCCGGCATTATCTTCTGGCTCTCCCCAAGTTTGACAAAATAGGTACCAATGATGGATGTGATGATAGAGATGCCACCAAGAATCAGCGGGTAACTGACGGCGCTGGCATTGCCGGTAAAGGCGATTGCACCGAGCAGCATGGCAGCGATCAGAGTGACGGCGTAGGTCTCGAACAGGTCAGCAGCCATGCCTGCGCAGTCACCGACGTTGTCACCAACGTTGTCGGCAATAACGGCAGGGTTGCGCGGGTCGTCTTCAGGGATGCCGGCTTCAACCTTGCCGACCAGGTCGGCGCCAACATCCGCACCTTTTGTGAAGATACCACCGCCAAGACGGGCAAAGATCGAAATAAGCGACCCACCAAACCCGAGACCGACCAACTGGGTGACCACGTCCTTGACCGGAGCGCCGGGCATAAGTTTCAACAGAATCATATAGTAGCCGGCAACACCGAGCAGGCCGAGACCAACCACCAGCATTCCGGTGATCGCGCCACCCTTGAAGGCGACGTTCAGAGCCTTGTGGATTCCCGACTTGGCTGCTTCGGTAGTCCTTACGTTGGCGCGTACCGAGACGAACATGCCGATGAAACCGGTAAGCCCCGAGAAGAGAGCACCCACGGCAAAACCGATGGCGGTTTTTGCGCCGAGAGTTGCAAAGAGAAGCACGAACATCACAACGCCGACAATGGCAATGATGGTGTACTGACGCTTCATGTAGGCGCCGGCCCCTTCCTGGATTGCCGCGGCGATCTGCTTCATCCGCTCGTTACCCTGGGGGAGCCCCAGAATCCACTGGGCTGTTACCAACCCGTAGACGATAGCCGCGGCGGCGCAGGCCAGGGCGAAGACTACTGCATACTGTTCCATTGACTTTCATCCTCCTCTGTATTATTTGCCTGTTTTGATAGGCGTAGGTACTTTCAGCCGACTTTCACAAAAACGGGAAATTGTTATAGGAATAGTGGTGAAATGTCAATATAATAAATGGGTATGGTCGATTCTCTACTCTCCCCACGCCACTGCCGGATCAGGTAACACAAATGAAATCGGCCCCCTCAACCAGCCCAACCCCTTGCGCCCAGTTCCGCACCAGCTCCCGGGCTCCCCGCGTACCAATCGTCACCAGCATCGCCCCGCTACCCGGGGTAGCCTTGTCTGCGGCAATAACCGGCGCTCCGTGAAGCAGCCGCCCGACCTTACGAGGGTCGAGATCTACCCACCCACGGACGGAAATCCCGGCCTCTGCGAGAGCCTTTCGCCATGCCCTCCCTTCAATGCCTGCGCCAATCAAGGTCACGGCCTTCACATCCCCCAGAAAACCATTCTGCAGATGATGAATTTTGCAGCGGCGGAAGGCTTCGGTGCTGTACTCCTCCATGGTCCTGGTGGACCGTTCCGGCCTGTCCCTCCAATAGATGAGCGTTTCAGCCAGCCTGGCAAAGCGGACCCCATCCGCGGCAAGACGGAGCCAGAGGTCGTAATCCTCGGCCCATCCCATGTCGCGGTAACCGCCGACCGACTCCAGCAGGGAGCGCCGAATCATGATTCCCGGGTGTACAAACGGAGACTCGACAAAGAGGTCACGGGTTATCTGCTCATGGGTGTTCAGCCTGTTCTGCCATTCCTCGTAGGCAAGCATCCCTACTTTCAGATGACGACGGGGAAAGTGCCTGAAGCTGGAAGCGACCAGCCCCACTTCAGGGTTGGCTGCCATGAAGCGACTCTGGGCCTCCAGCCTGCATGGATGTGAGATATCGTCCCCATCCATGCGCGCCACCAGCTCAGCCCGGCAGTTTGCCAAACCCTGATTGAGCGCTGCAACGAGCCCCTTGCCGTTACCGGTTAATACCCTTATACGCGAGTCGCGACGTGCTGCTGAAGTCAGAATGGCATGAGTTGCATCGCTCGAACCATCGTCCACAGCCACCAGCTCCCAATCTGTAGAGCTCTGCGCCAACATTGACCTGAGAGCAGCCGGCAGATAGGCCTCCTCGTTCCTCACCGGCATGAGAATCGAAATCAGCGGCGCGCTCATTCCGCTTCCATCCGGTTCGGATCAAGTGCCAGCAGCAGCACATCCGGCAGTCGACGCGGCTTCATCCCCGGCCTTACACAGACAAGTGTCACAAGCGCTTCCACCAGGGTCCGATCATCGCTCGAGCGAATAACCTTCTGCCTCAAGGTGAAGGATGTCTTGCCGACCTTTACTACTTCAGTTTCCACTCCCAGCAGATCGTCAAGCACTGCCGGGTAACGGAAATCGATCTCCAGCCTGACCACCGGGAATATCTGTCCTTCGTCTGCGAGCTGCCTGACGGATACCCCCCGTTCGCGAAGGAACTCGGTCCTCCCCCGTTCGAGGTAGCCGAGGTAGTTGGCGTGATAAACCACGCCTCCGGCATCCGTGTCCTCGTAATATATCCGAACTTGAACGCTCATTTCCTGTCCTCCCTCAGATGACGGATCTTCAAAAAAAAACCCCGCGTCAGCGGGGTTGGAGCTTTTAGATTAAATACAGCAGGGCAAACAGCAAAGACTACTTCTTCTTGGAGGCAACAACTTCCTTGAGTGCCTTGCCCGGGCGAAACTTGGGGACTTTTGCGGCGGCAATCTTGATCTCTTTGCCAGTCTGCGGGTTACGGCCGGTGCGAGCCTTGCGTGTGGAAACCTCAAAGCTGCCGAAGCCGACCAGAGTTACCCGATCACCCTTCTTGAGAGCGGCGCTCACAGAGCCAATGAAAGCGCCAACAGCTTTCTCGGCTGCTGCCTTGGTCAAGCCGGCTGACTTTGCTACTGCTTCAACGAGTTCTGCCTTGGTCATGATGCAACCTCCTTAATAAAGTTGATGTTGGCACTACTATAGACTGAAATTTACTTAATGCAAGGGGGTATTGAAAAAATATTTTTGCGTATCGCTTGCCCGGCGCGGCTTGCCGAAGACATTTGTTCGTACATCGCTCATTGCCGGGGAAGCACCCGCTTCATTTCCTCCGCCACCCCCCCCACCGCAGTAGCGCACATCTGTCACGACATATCAATTGGACATAAGCTGTTTTAGCACTGGCTACGCATATACCTGCCCTACTCATCAATCCCCATCGTAAGACGTAGGCTCAGTGCCTGAAATGAAGCACTCTGTCACAGCCCCCTCGCTACCCTCCCGCGCCAGGCGGCCGTTTCGGGGGTTAATCAGAGCAAACGTCACGTTGGGAGGAGGGACAAAATCCTGCACCGCAGTCCCGGCCAGTGAGCGCTGCATGAAATCGGCCCAGATCGGAGCAGCTGCCTGCCCGCCTGATCCGCCAGCCCCCAGTGACCTCTCCTGGTCGTAGCCCACCCAGACCCCTGCCACAAGCTGTGGCACATACCCGATAAACCATGCATCTTTCATGTCGTTGGTTGTGCCGGTCTTTCCTGCCACGGGCCGCCCTACAGCCCTGGCCCGCTGGCCGGTACCACTCGTTACTACGCTCTCCATGAGATTGGTCATGATGTATGCCGTCTCCGGAGATATCACCGGCACCGGTGCAAGAGGGTTCGTCGTCTGCGCAGTCGTCAAGAGTCCGGTCGACGGCAGGGTGAGATTAACCACCGAGGTGGCAGAGCCAAATACCGGGATCTGGGGTGTGCTTGTCTCCTCCAGTACATTCCCCTCTCCATCCAGCACCTTGGTGATGAAATAGGGAGTTGTACGGTACCCCCCAGACGCAAATACCGCATAGGCAGTTGTCAATTCCAGCGGGGACAGGCTTGAGGAGCCGAGTGCCATGGTAAGGTTGGCAGCTATCGGAGAGGTAATGCCGAGCTTCTTGGCGGTTTCAATGGCAGCATTGACGCCGATCTGTTCCAGGATTTTCACACTCACCACGTTGATGGAGTTGGTGAGGGCCTCTCGCATGGTTACGTTCCCTCGGTAGATATTGTCATAGTTCTTTGGCGTCCAGGCTTTGTCCTTGCCGCTTTCATAATTTACCGGGGAATCTTCAAAGATGGAGGCCGGGGTCACCCCCTTGTCGAGTGCAGCTGCATAGATTATCGGCTTGAAAGCCGAGCCGGGATTACGTTTTGCCTGCACCGCACGGTTGAACTGGCTCTTCCTGAAGTCATATCCTCCCACCAAAGCCTTGACCCCGCCGGTGCGCGGATCGAGAGCCACTATCGCAGCCTGGGCCTCCGGGGTCTGATCAAGGGCGAAAACAGCCCCTGTCCTGTTTGTATCGGGGGTAACAACGCTTACCTCAATCACAGCACCTAGCCCAAGCCACTTACCCTTGTCAGCGGGCTTTCCAAAGCTGTCGGCAAGCGAAAGCTTCCCGGCCCACCCCATGTTCTTCCTGGGCAGTGTGCCGGTGCGCTCGCCTACCCTGACCGTGACGTCTCCCCTGCTCTTGTCAACCTTAGCCACAACTCCATGGTAGGTTGATCCCTGCCGGAGGTTCAGTCCATCGATGTTGTCTTCTACCTGCTTGCAGAAGGGATCCACCTCGCTCTCGAGGAGGTATTTCAACGGTCCGCGGAAACCCTGGCGCTTGTCCACCTCCTTGAGTCCTTTTACTACGGCCTCGAACGCGGCCTTCTGCATTTCGGCGTTCATGGTCGTATATATCTTCAGTCCTTCCTTGTAGAGCCGGTCCTCGCCATATTTCTGCTCCAGCTGTATCCGGATATGTTCAAGGAAATATGCCGACTGCTCACTGTTCACCTTCTTGAGCGGCCTGATCTCTATGGGGGAGCTTTTTGCATGATCCGCCTCGGCCTGGGTTACGTATCCCTCCTTGACCATCCGCTCCAGCACATAGGACTGGCGCTCCCTGGCCTTATCCATGTGCTTTATGGGGGAGTAGGTATTGGGCGCCTTGGGAAGACCTGCCAGCATAGCCATCTCTGCGAGGTTCAGGCTCTCGACGCTTTTACCGAAATAGGTCTCTGCAGCCAGCTGCACCCCGTAAGCACCGGCACCGAGATAGATCTGGTTCAGGTAGATATAGAGAATTTCGTCCTTGGAGAGTTTTTTCTCCATTCGGGTGGCGAGTATCGCCTCCTTGATCTTGCGTGAAAACTTCTTCTCCGGGGTAAGGAGCATGGACTTCGCCACTTGCTGGGTAATGGTGGATGCCCCCTCCTTCTTTCTCATGGAGAGCAGGTTTTTGAAGGCTGCCCTGGCGATCCCGAAGTAGTCGATCCCTTTGTGCTGGAAGAAGTTGGAATCCTCTGCCGCCACGAACGCCTGGATCAGTTTTCGCGGTATCTTGTTGACCGGCACAACGGTGCGGCGCTCCAGATAGAACTCCCCGACCAGACTTCCGTCATCACCCAACACCTGGCTGACGATGGGGGGCTTGTAGTCGGCCAGGCGATCAACCTTGGGAAGCTTTGCAAGCATGTAATAGAACCAACCGGTAAAGCAAAGGAGTGCCACGGCCAGCATCGAAGCCACAACAATGGCAATCCCCCTGGCGTTCACCCACCCCTTACCGCCCGGCATTCGGCGATTCACCTGTTGTCTCCCCTGGTACATCGGCATATTCCCTCTCCCCTGGCTGTCAGCGGCTCATTATCGCAGATTGCCGGTTGATTTCAAGAAGAATAAGCTTGACCTGAAAGCGTCAAAATCATGAGCCGATTCATTTTTCTCAAATAAACCAGTGCCAGCCTTGCCGGTACTTTAGCATCTGCTAGACTTGTCTCCATGAAATCTTTCCCCTCTGCATCAGCTCTGCTGATCGTTCTGTTCGGGACCTGCGGATGGTCCTCAGCCGAACCTCTCACCATAACCCCTTTTCAGACCGCCAACAGAAGCCCTCTGGTACAGATATTCGGCCTGCCGTCTGCCGGGAGCGCCGCGATTCTCGCCAAGGGACGAGGCGAAGGAGGGCTTTCTCTGGACATGGCCAGCAACTATGCCAAAGACAGCAGCTCACACGAAACCATACTCCTGGATGGTGAAGCCTACCGGCTGACCCTTGCAGGAAGGTATGGCATTCATGAACGGTTCGAGGCCGGAGCAGAGCTCCCTCTGGTAGGGCACGGAGGCGGGATTTTCGACGGGTTCATCGAAGGGTGGCATGACGTCTTCGGGTTACCCCAGGGTGGCCGCAAAGAGGCCCCCCGTAACCGGCTCCTCTACCGCTATGCAAGGGAGGGCAAGGATTTATTGCGGATCGACGACTCCAGCTTTGGCATTGGAGACCTGCGACTTACGGCAGGGTACCAGCTGTATAAAGGTGACGAGGCAGACCCAATGGCTCTGGCCCTGCGCGGAAGCCTCAAGCTGCCGACCGGTCAAAGCAGAAGCCTTCATGGAAGCGGCAGCACCGACACTGCGCTCTGGCTCACCGCCAGCAACGATTATCGGCTCACCATCGGCCATCTCACCCTTTTCGGAGCCGGTGGAGGGATGGCCATGACCAGGGGAGACATCCTCCCCGATCAGCAGCGCTCCATAGTTGGATTCGGAAACCTGGGTGCAGGCTGGGCCCCGGCCGACTGGATTGCCTTTATACTGGAGTTTTCCAGCCATACCCCTTTTTACAAAGGGAGTGACTTAAAGGAACTCTCTTCCAGCTCTTTCCAGCTGCACAGCGGCGGGACCCTTCGGCTTCCTGCCTCAATGCTCCTTGACATAGACGTCGCAGAAGACATCTCCGTAAACACCGCCCCGGACGTTACCTTCCACCTGGCATTAAGGCGACCGTTCTGATCACTCAACGGTCAGGGCTTTCGGATCAGGCCTCTTGGTTCGCCCTCCTTGTCATCTTTCCGCAAGAGCCAGCCTGACTCCCAAAGATGCGAAGACCCCGGCAGTCAGCCAGTCAAAGTATTTTGCTATCTTTGGTCTTGCCAGAATGAAGCTGCCAATACTGCCTGAAAAATAGCCGATCAGGCAGAAAATGATAACGGCCTGCACCATGAAAATGAACCCCAGGAGTAGCATCTCGAGAGGGAAATAGCTGGTTGTGGGGGAAACAAACTGCGGCAGAAATGCCAGAAAAAACATGGCGACCTTGGGGTTAAGTACGTTCATGATGAATCCCCGTTTGAAAAGGTCTGCGGCGCTCCTGTTATCAGGGCTCGAAAGCTTTACCGCTGATCGATCCTTCAGGGTTTTGTAAGCCAAATAGAGCAGGTACACTGCCCCGACGTATTTGACCGCGTTGAACGCGACCACCGATGAATAGAACACCGCCGAAATGCCAAATGCCGCAGCAGTGGTGTGAATGCTGATTCCACTGCACATGCCGAGTGCGGTGATGATGGCAGATTTCCTCCCGCGGGCGATCCCTTGTGTCATAACAAATATATTGTCAGGACCGGGCGCGATGGTAAGCGCAATAGATGCACCGAGGAAGTAAAGCAATGTAGATGTCACCATTCAGTATCCTTTTGTTATTGTGCGCACGTGGCGGCAGACGAACGGAGCAAGTGTAACAGGAGGGGGGTACATTACAGAGTGTAGAATTATATGCCTCTCATTCCGAATGCTGTTTTTGCCGATTACATAAATAAAGGGCCGCAGCATAATTGCCGCGGCCCTTTTTGTTCAGATCTGGAACCTCAGATTATTTCTTATGTTTCTTGGCTGCTCCTGCTGCTGGTGCTCCTGCTGGTGATCCTGCGGGAGCAGGCTGACCCTTGAAGGCGTTCAGGTCATGGGCAATGCTGTGGCAGTAGCCGCACTTGGGAAACTTGGCAAGCATGCTGGCCGGGTGCGGAGAGCCGTGGCAGCTCTGGCATTGCGGAATCATCTTGTGCTTGGCCTGGTGGCACGCCACGCAGCTCAGGTTCTTATGCTTGAAGGCGCTGGCCGTGAGGAGCTGATAGGCTGCCTTATGGCAAGCGGCACAGTCTTTGGACGGGGTCTGGTTGCCGTAAGCCACTGCCAGAGGCATGTGAGCCTGGTGGCACTTCTTGCAGTCTGCCTGAGTCATCTCCTTGGAGTGGGGCTTGTGACACTGGACGCACTCAGGAATCTTTCCGTGGGTATCGTGACAGAAGGTGCATGCAAGAGCAGTGTGCTTGCTCTTGTTTTCACGAAGCTTGACGATCTGCTGGGAGTGACAGGTCAGGCAAGGATCTGTGAGATTGCGTCCCATCTTGATTATCAGAGGAGCATGCGGGTTGCTGTGGCAACCATTACAACCGGCGAGTTTATAGTGCGGCTTCCCTTCGTGGCACTGGCTGCAAAGAGGGATGATCTTCTTGACTGTGGGGGGATGGCCGTTGTGGCAATCCTGGCAGCCTATGGCGGTCTTGTGCTTTGCGCCGTTTGCAGCGATGTCGGCCGGTGCCTTGGCGTGACACTTCACGCAGTCATCGTTTGACAGTTTTGGTCCCTGTGCAGTCGGTTTGGCAGGTGCGGCCTGTGCCTTGGCAGGAGCCGCAGCTTGTGCCTTGGCAGCCGGGGCTGCTGTGGCACCGGCACCGTAGGCAAGACCCTGAATCGATACCAGGGCAAGGCCGGCCAGCGCAGCAATCCATGTTCTGCTCGTCTTGATGCTCATTCTGTTCCTCCTTAGGTACTTTATGATGAAAAAAACAGCAAATAGAATCGCATTTTTGCGCGACAGATTCTGCCATGATTACTAGAGATAGTCAATGAGAAACTGGACATGGTCCATCCGGCTTGAAACAGGATGCAAAAAGGTCTATCCTTGCTCTTAGCACTGCACGGAAAGGAGTCACATGAAACTGCATGATAATTTGAAATCACTCGGCCAGGGAAGCACTGCCTACCACTACGACCAGCCCGACCCAGCACTGCTGGAGGCTTTTCCCAGCCCCTTTGCAATCCCTGAACGTAATCCTTCAGCTGCAGTGGGAACCATTCACATCGAATGCCCGGAGTTCACCTGTCTCTGCCCGCTCACAGGTCAGCCGGACTTTGCAAAGATCGTCATCGACTACCAGCCGGACAAGCTCTGCGTTGAAAGCAAAAGCATGAAACTCTACCTCGGCTCTTATCGGATGTTCGGAGAGTTCCACGAAGCCGGGGTCAACCGAATATGCAATGACCTGGTGAAGCTTCTCAACCCTGTGAATCTCACCGTCCGAGGCGAGTTCACCCCCCGCGGAGGGATTCCCTTCTGGCCCACCGCCCAGTACCGCAGGCAGTGACAGGTTATACTGCCCGTTTGTCGACCTTATGGACAACCAAGCGTTAACAGATTCGGAGGGTTTCCCCGTGAAAAAACTTCTTGCCATCTCAGCAGCACTCATTCTGTCGGTTTTCCCGCTGGTTGCTCATGCATCATCAGGGTTGGCCCGCCTGACGCTTGCCAAGGGAGAGGTTCTTCTTTTTGACGATGAAAGCAGTGACTGGTTGCCCGCATCTGCCAACACCCCTGTCGAAGAGGGGGATCGGATCTGGTGTGCCAATGACGCTCGGGCTGAAATCGAACTGAAAAGTGGCAGCATCCTTCGATTGGGATCAAATACCGCTCTCGACATCGTGCGACTTGATGACGATGCTCAGCAGGTACATCTCGGCTCAGGACGCCTGTATGCCCGGACATACGAAGGAGACCGTGACCTGCAGGTGGACAGTGAAGACGCCACAATAAGCGTCGGCAGAAAAAGCCGGGTTCATATTGACCTTGTGGGAAGCGACAACCCGGACACTGAGGTATCGGTGGTCAAGGGAACGGTCTACGTCGAGAGCGCCTCAGGAAAAACCCGCGTTAAATCCGGCGAAGACCTTATCTTCTCGGAGAACGGGGCTGAGGTTGCGCCTCTCAATGCGCAGGACGAGTGGGAGAGATGGAACGAGAGCCGCGACCGGAAGGTTTTCAAACGGAAGACTGAAAACCGCTACCTGCCGGAAGAGCTGGTGATCTATGAAGAAGAGCTTGCGTTCAACGGCGAATGGGTAACGATCGAAGATTACGGCTATGCCTGGAGACCGACCGTCTCCATAGGAACAGAGTGGGTGCCGTATCAACAGGGGCGATGGGTCTGGCGGAGAGACGGATATGTCTGGATAGCCTCAGAGCCGTGGGGGTGGGCGCCTCACCACTACGGCCGATGGCAGCACAGCCCAAGATGGGGATGGTGCTGGGTCCCTCCACGGAGGGGGGACGTCTTCTGGTCACCGGGGTACGTGGCCTGGGTTGACACCCCGCGCGACCTGGCCTGGGTGCCGCTTGCCCCCGGCGAAATCTATTACGGAGCCGGTTTTTACGGCAGTCTCAGCATAAACATAACAAATGTTGACCGACGTACCGTTATCAGACCGATAAACGCCTATCGCAACGTAACCGTGAGAAATGCCGTTACAGTGGTTGACAGGGGTGCCTTTGAAAGCGGTAGAGGAAAACCCCGACAAGGGAGACCGGCAGGCTTCGAGGGGTATCGGGGAGTTACCGCTCCGCCTCAAATCCGTCCTTCTGGCCGTGAGGCACGCATGCCTCAGGTGAGGAGGGGTACACCGGAAAACAGACCTCCCGCGTCCATCCAGCAAAACCACCCTTCACCCCTTAAGGAGCGCTTCCCCCGTCTTGAGCGGGAACGGCGCAGCATCAACCCTGACAAGCAACAACCGGCTATTCAAGACCGACCGAAAGCTCCTGCTGACAGGCAACATCCGGCACCGCAGCCTGTAGCGCCTGCGCCTCAGGCACAGCCCCCCAGAGTAGCGCCTGCACCTCAGGCTCAGCCTTCCAGGGGGCCTGACAAGGAGCAGCCGGGGAAAGAACGTAAACAGCGCGAAGGTGTGCAGCCAGCTCAGAAGCCCTCACCCGCTACAACTGATCAAAATGTCAGGGCACAGGAAAAACCGGCCGCAACTGAAACCCTGAATGAGAGGCGGAGAGGAGCCCCCGAGCGCCAGACACAGACAGAATCTAAACCCGCCACACCGACTCCACGTTCCGAAGCAAAGCCTGTAAAGCCACGGCGGGTCTGGCAGATCGCACCACGCGATGTACCGAAGGTGACACCACAGGTCGAAAAGCAGGGTCAACGGGAACAAAAAGAGCAAAGACCGCAAAGGGAGCGTTAGCAGGTTGAGCCAATAAATCGGGAGGAAACATGAAACGCTATATCATCTGTCTTGTCGGGGCCGCCTCCATTGCTTCACTGCTGTTCGCCGGTTGCGCAACCCGGCAGCAGGCAACAGGCGGAATGGTGGGTGGCACATACGGAGGGATTGCCGGGGCCATTCTCGACACAAGAAACCCTTGGCGGGGCGGAGTTATCGGCGCAGCCCTCGGAGCAATGGTCGGAGCGACCATTGCCGACGTTTCGGCACAGGGGGCCAGACAGGCTGCTTCGGAAGGGAGGCCGGTCGAGTACCGCACAGATGACCGCCGTGGGCATTATTATGCCGAGCCCGAGGGGTATGATGATGCGCGCAACTGCAGAAGGGTGAGAGAAAATGTGTATGTCGAGGGGAGACTGGTAAAGAGGAGGACCATACTATACTGCGATCGCCCTGCCCCCCCACCTCCGCCGCGTTATCGTTATGACCGCCGCAACGACCGGTATGAGAATGACGATGATTAATCGATTTGTACTGCTGTAGTCAATACATCAAAAAAAGACCGCTCACCTGCTGGGCGGTTTTTTTGTTTAAAAGAATCTGGGACGGGCTTCTGAGAAAACTATGCTATCCATTCGACAATATTGAGTGCAGGGATACGTACGAATTCGCGGGTGTTATTGGTAACCAAGGGAATTCCTAACGATACTGCATGAGCAGCAATCAGCATGTCCATAGCACCGATTGGTATGCCTGCCTTTGCAAGAGTTGCTCGAATGTCACCGTAAATGTGAGCTGCCTCTTCATTGAAAGAAACTACTTCTAAAGGGATAATAAACTCATCAAGGGCTTTGGCATTTTTCTCTTGATATGTACTCTTGGCAACTCCATAGCGCAATTCCGAAAGGGTAATAGAAGAAATGCCTATATCGCCGACCTGATATTCAAGAAAACGCTTGAGCACAGTCGCTGGCTGTTGCTTGATAATGTAAATGCAGATATTGGTATCGAGCAACAGCTTCATCAGAAACTCTCCCGCTTGTCCAATTCGGGCTGTACGCGTTCAACCATGAAATCGCGGGAAAACTTTTTGAGGCTGCCAAACAGGGAATTCCACGAATCACTGCGGGGAATCAACTGTACGACGTTTCCCGTCTTTTTGATAAAGACTTCACTATCATCGAAGCGAAACTCTTTGGGAAGCCTGACGGCCTGGCTCTGCCCATTTTGAAATAATTTTGCAGTTTTCATGATCAGCCTCCACATTAATATATATTTTAAGTATATATTTGAGCTTCTGTGCTGGCAAGTAAAAAATATCAGGAGCGAACCAGGCCGCTGGGGAGTCAGCACGGACTCGAACATTACCAACCTCATCCTTCATACCACTGCCGCAAACGCCTCTCCAGCAACAGCCGGAAAAGCAACGGCGCCAGAACCGCCATGAATATGATTCCGCAGCCGATCCATTCCCTCATCTCCAGACGCTCCCCGAGAAATATGAAACCGGCCAGCAGACTCCAGACAGGATCAAGGGTGTAAACCAGCCCGGCTCTTGTCGGAGTGGTGTAGCGCTGGTATCTGTTCTGGAGTGTAAAACAGAGGACCGTGGGGAAAATCACGCAATAGGCCAGCGAAAGAGCGCCGGTCATACCGATGGAATATGAGGGAGCACCGGTTGCCAGAGCCGAAATTCCGGCCATAACCGTAACCGTTATAAACTGGACCAGTGAGATGAGATAGACATCATCATTACGCAGCACCTTGGAGACCGTGATAATGTGAATCGCGATAAAACCCGCGCAAGCCGTTGATATGAGGTCTCCCTGGTTGAACCCCGCTCCACCCGAGGCGAGCAGTCCGATTCCGCACACCGCAAGGAGAATTCCCGCCATGTTTGCCCGCCCCACGCGATCTCTCCATACGGCTGCGCAGATCAGCGGAATGAACAGTACAAACATGTTGTTCAGTATTCCGGCCCGTGAGATGCTGGTGCCGCTGACTCCGTAAACAAACGTCAGATTGGTCATCCCCAGAGCCGCTCCAACAATTGCACCCCTTCGGATGATGTCCGGGGTCAGCCCCCTCAGACGGGTCGCGCAGAGGGCAAGCATGATCAGGGATGCCAGGGAAAACCGGATGAACACAAAATGTATCGGCGGAACCTCCCTGAGCCCCAGTTTGTTGAAGAGAAAACTCCCCCCCCAGAAAACGGTGGTCAGAACCAGGAATACATAAACCTTGCGCGGTGAAGGGGATTTGTTCTGCAGACTGTTACGGTTCATGAGCATTCAGCACGATACACAGGTTGGCTTGCAGGTGTCAAATGGGTAGTTTTTTCTAGCTTCGATTGATGGGGGGTTCGTGCAGTTCGGCGGGAAATAGAAACGAGGTGCCTGGAGTCAGGTCAGCCTTTCGGGTCATGCCTGAACGATCATCCGCTCCAGCGTAGCATCGTAGAAATTTTTTCGGCATTCAACTTCGTCAATGACGCCGTTCTTCAGCAGGGTAATAAGCCTGCAGCCGCCGAAGCAGATCGGAAGATAGGGGCATTCGAGGCATTCGTCATTTTGCCAGATATCCAATCCGTGGGATTGTCGGTAGTCCTTAACGCCGCCCGCCAGTGTTCCAATGGACAACTCAGTCCACCCCATGAAAGCCGGGCATTTGTAGAGGGTGCCATCGTAATTCACCACCAAGTCATTCTCGAACTCCACCATGCAGGCCCCCATGGTCGGCTTCATAACCTTGAATCCGCGCCTGACGCTCTCTTCGCGAAGCATCAAGGTTGCCTCCATCAGCCACGGCTCGCTGCTTGACAGGCAGCAGCTCCCTGCGTCGTGAATTGCGCTGCGCCCTGACTTGGGGAGTATCGGGGCAAACTGGATCGGATCGAGCCTTAGCGGGTCAATCCCTGTTTCCAGCAGTGAATCCAGCATCTTTGGAAATTCTCGGTAGTTCTCACTGGTAAAGTTCCCGCCGAGTTTCAGGGTTACCAGTTCATAAACCGCCTTGATGTTTCCAAGAATGATGTCGAAGCTCCCGTTGCCTGAAACAAAGGGGCGCTGGCTGTCATGGATCTCTTTTGGGCCGTCAAGGGTGACCTGGGCAGAGATCAAGCCAAGCGGAAGCAACTTCTCCACTACGGTTCGGGTTAGCAGAGTGCCGTTGGTGACCATGCTGCAGATGAACTTTGTCCCGTTTTCTGCTGCCGTGGCCTGCAACGGCTCGGCAATCCTTTTCAGCATGGGAATCGCCATCAACGGCTCGCCGCCGTAGAACCGTATCTCTACCTCCCGCCCTTTGGCAATCTGTTCCTTATGCGCGTACGCCACTAGAAGGTCGGCGGTCGCGTCATTCATGACGCTGCCGTTGCGGAAACCATCTTCAAAGCAGTATGGACAGGCCAGGTTGCAGTCAAGCGTCAGCACCACCGTGGCCTTGAACTTTCTACTTTGCCGGTTGGTCCTTGCGACGATGTCAGCCATTACTGCTCGCTCCGCTACCGGGTCGTCCACCAGTATCTCCAGGCGGGTGAGGGTATCATGGTCAATGTCCCCCAGGGTGCCGGTCTGGGTCGCTACCAACTTGGCTTCGGACATCCTGACCAAGGAACCTTTTTTCGTAGAGTAGAGGAGAACGTGGCCAGGGCGGTCCCTGTCGGTATATATTTTCAGGTAGGTGGAAAGGGGCATAGGGAACTCTGGTTTCAGGGAATAATGCGGGGGGCTAAGCCCCCCCCTGTCAGTTTGTCTGGCTACTGTCGCGCGTTACCTGATCCGCCGGTGCAACATCCACAGACAATGTCACTGTTTTCCGCTCCTTCGTCAATGATCTCCAGCTCACTTTCCTCGGTTTCCATTTATAACACCTCCTCTTCGTTGGTATGCCGGTTCTGTTGGTTGAGAAATTAATGCTGGCGTTTACCCGGTAATTCATATATTTTTCATCCCGTTGCAACTGAACCGGTCATGCATATTCTATCGGTTCTGCACTACTACAACTTAAAAGAGCGATTTCTGCGCCCGTCTTATACCCCACATCTGCTTTTTGTCTGCCTTGTTTTACTGGTGGCATCCCATGCCGCTACCGCTCTAGGTGCGGATGACGAAGTATTTCCGTCAATCGGGTTATCCACTGAAACGCCGATAGTTACAACCGCCCGTTCTCCCCGCCCCACCTCCAAGATCGCCGAAAACATCTCTGTCATCACTGCCGCCGACATCGAACGACTCAATGCCCATACCTTGGCCGAGGTGCTCAACACCATCCCCGGCGTGCAACTCCAGCACAACTCAAACCGCACACCCGGCGGCGATGCTACAGACTTTTTCCTCCAGGGAGCGTCGGCGAGTGCCGGCCATGTCCTGGTCCTCATCGACGGCGTTCGATTGAACAATAATACCGGTGGGTGGGCCGATGTCTTTGCTGTTTCGGTCCAGCAGATAGAGCGGGTGGAGGTCGTCAAGGGAGCCGCTTCTACAGTCTGGGGTCCGGCACTCGGCGGCGTCGTCAACGTCATCACGAAAGGCCCAAACCAGGAAAAACGACTCGCCGGAGAGCTGTCCGCTTCGCTCGGTGAGCATACCACCACCGACACCCGTGGTGAACTCAGCGGAACCGTCGGCAGCCTCGGCTACTACCTCTCCGGCGGCAAGCTTTCCTCTCAGGGCCTCCTCCCCAACAATGGCGCTGATAACAACAACGGCTTCTTCAAGCTCGTCTACGATCTCCCCTCTCGGGGAACCGTTACCTTCGGTGGTAGCATCTGGGAGTACGGCAATGGCGACGAAGGGCCGTGGTCCGAGGCCGGAATCGCCCATGACAAGCGAGAAGGACACCAGGGCTATTCCTTTCTTACCCTCTCCCAGCCATTGGCTGACAGGCTCACTCTCGAGGTAACCGGAAAAGGAAGCTACCTTGAGAAAAAACCCACTTGGGGTGACAAAAACCCCGATGGGAGCGTCACCCACTGGAACTTCATGTTTGACCGTGAGGCTACATGGGGGGGCGGAGCGAAGCTTTCGTGGGGTGATAGTACCCTCGGGTTAGCCACCGGTATCGACTACGAGCACGGCAAGCTTTCCACCAACGCGGGGGCAGACCACTATCAATTCGACCGGTACGGGATATATGCCAACGGTCTCTTCACCGTCGGACCCCTCACGGTTATCCCCGGCATTCGCTACGACAACACCGGGATTGCCGGAGACTATACCAGCTACACCCTCGGAACTACCTTCCGCCTTACGGAGAAGACACTGCTCCGGGCCTACGGTGCGAACGGCTATGGACTACCACGGCTCGATACCAGCCTTTTCGACAAGAAACCCCAAGAAGTGTGGACCGTCCAGACCGGGATAGAGACATCTGATATTCCGTTCCTCTGGATCAAGGGGACCCTGTTCTACAACCGGCTGCGAAATGCCTTCGCGAACGAAACCGGTGAGCCGAGCCGGCAGACGAAGCAGGGGTTCGAGGTCGAAACGCGAACCGTGCCTTTGTTCGGGCTTTCCGTCACCGGCGGATACACCTACAACGACTCCCGTGATGACAACCACGAGCGGCAGAAGAACGAACCTTGGCACATTGGAAAATTGGGGCTTCTCTACGACAACTTGGATCTTGGCTTAAAGGGTACCGTCACCGGCAGCTACGTCTGGTGGAACAGTGCCTTGTACGGAGCCAAATACAACACGGTTATCTGGGACCTGCACCTGAACCAGAAACTGCCCGTCGGTGGGCCTCTGGCACCGGAGCTCTTCTTCTCCGTGCGCAACCTCTTCAACGGAACGCAGAGAATCAGCGGCATGTATGACAACACCCCCCGCTGGATTGAAGGCGGAGTGAGGATTAAATTCTGATGAGGGCGCTTCTCTTTAGCATAGCGCTCATCATCATGAGCGCGTTACCCGCCCTGGCACTGGACGTCCTTATCGTCCAGTCTGGAAGCGGCCCTGCATACGCAGAGTCGTTACGCGGCTTCAGAGAGGCGTACAAGGGGACAACCCAGACTATACTCTTAAGCGACTATGCCGAGGTCGATCTGGTCCGCATGGTGAAGGAAGAGCAGCCCCTGCTCGTGCTTGCCGTCGGCGACCCTGCGTTCAACAAGGCGAAAAAGATCCGTCAGACCCCGGTGGTGGCGCTCATGACATTGTCGTACAATCTCCCCAAACCATCGGCATCCAATATTTATGGTATCTCAGTGGTGGCCTCTCCTGGCAGATACATGCAGCTCTTCTCCGGCATGGGTGTCAAACGTGTAGGGGTGCTGTACGACCCGACCCGTACCGGATTCTATCTGAAGCAAGCGCAGCAGGCGGCTGAGAGTCTCGGGATAAAGCTTGTAGCCCGAATAGTGAAAGATCCCCGCGAGGTTGTGGGCATGATCGAACAGATGCATGGAGCTGTTGATGCTCTCTGGATGATCCCGGACACCACAGCTGTAACATCTGCTACGCTGGAAGCGTATTTCAGCTTCTCTGCCAAACATCAGGTGCCGGTAGTTTCCTTCAGCGAGCAGTATCTGTCTAAAGGAGCGGCGGCATCCATAGACATCGATCGCAGAGACATGGGCCGGCAGGCAGTTGAGATGGTTAATGCGCTGCTGAAGGGAACTGAACCCATCGGGTTTGCCCCCCGCACGACCAAGATCCACACCAACGACACTCTACTCAATAAACTCTCCATGCCGATTCCGGTGCTGGAGTAGTTTCCTCGTAAGAGTGATTTACCCGACCAGGTTATCCCCCCATCTCCCCTTTTTTCGTCAGATTCCACTATTGATGTTCTCGCTAATTCTCGGAATATCGATGGCTGCGCAAAAAGCTTCCCATGCAAGGCTTGCAAAATCTGAGGAATGAGGCGTACTGATAGGTACGTTTCCGTGACAATAGGTTTTACGTAACGCAGCAGACGGACTTCTTGCGCAGCCATCAATAGTGGCAAATCGGAGCTTATGTGCACTTCGGCGGGATATATGAAGACGAAATAGCGGGAAAGGCCTATGACCGTGCCCTCATGGCCCGCTTTCTCGCCTACCTGCGTCCTTATCGCTGGCTGGTGATGGCCGCACTGTTTCTGCTTCCCTTTACCACAGCAGCCAAGCTTGCCCAACCATGGCTCATCAAGCTGGCCATCGACAATCACATCATTACCGGCCAACTGGAAGGCCTGCCCAGACTGGCCGCCGGGTTTCTGCTCCTGATCATGGCCGAATCCCTCCTCTCATTCCTGGAGGTCTGGCTTCTCCAGTTCCTTGGCCAGCGTATCATGATGGACCTCAGGCTGGAGCTGTTCGCACATGTCCAGCAGCTTTCCACCTCCTTTTTCGACCGTACCCCGACCGGCAGCCTTGTGACGCGCCTGACCAGCGATGTGGAGGTTCTGGGCGAGATGTTTGCCGCCGGCATCATAACGGTTGTGGGTGACTTCCTCCTTCTTGCCGGGATCATCGGCGTCATGCTCTGGATGAATCTCAAGCTTTCGCTGGTTACCCTGTCGGTTCTGCCGCTCCTCATCTGGGTGGCCTTCAACTTCCGAAGCCGTATGCGAGCCGCCTTTCGACAGGTGAGGGCACGTCTTTCCAACCTCAACTCTTTTCTCAATGAGAGCATAGGCGGCATGGGGCTCATTCAGCTCTGCAACCGCCAGATTTCCGAGCACAATGAATTTCGCCGCTTAAACGCCTCATACCGGGACGCCAATCTGCCGGTCATCACCTGGGATGCCTCACTTTACGCAGCGGTGGAAGCCCTCTCGTCGATTGCTGTCGGGCTTCTCATCTGGTATGGCGGAGAGGAGATCATCGGCGGATTTCTCACTTTCGGCGCCCTGGTTGCATTTATCCAGTACATAGAGAAGTTCTTCTCCCCCATCAGGGACCTTTCGGCCAAATACTCGGTCATGCAGGGGGCTATGGCCGCGCTGGAGCGGCTCTTCAATCTTCTGGACACCAGCGAATCAATCCCGGAGGCGACAAAGGATCAGCTTGTCATGCCGCCGCGCCCCGCATCGGTCATCGAGTTCCAGGATGTCTGGTTTGCCTACCGTGACCAGGAATACGTGCTGAAGGGGCTTAACCTGAAGCTGAGGCAAGGAGAAAAGATCGCCCTGGTCGGCGAAACAGGTGGCGGCAAGACCACCGTAACCAGACTGCTTTCGAGGCTTTACGACGTAAACCTGGGAGGGATAACCCTGGACGGGATTGACCTGCGTCAGATACCGTTATATGAACTCCGCCACCGGATCGGCGTTGTCCTCCAGGACCCGTACCTGTTCAGCGGCACCATCGAGTATAACATCTCCCTGGGAGACGAGAGAGTCCTGCCGCGTGTACGTCAAGCAGCAGCAGCCGTGGGGGCCGACGGCTTCATAGAAAGACTTGCCAACTCTTACCAGGAAGAGGTCAGGGAGAGGGGGAGCAACTTTTCTGCAGGAGAGAGACAGCTTATCTCCTTTGCCAGAGCAATGGCCTTTGACCCGGAGATTCTGGTACTGGACGAGGCAACAGCAAGCGTGGACACGGCCAGTGAGAGGCTGATACAGGATGGTCTCAAACGATTGATGGCCGGCAGAACAACACTGGTTGTTGCCCATCGGCTTTCCACCATACGCGACGCCGACAGGATCGTCGTGATACACCATGGCGAGAAGGTGGAAGAAGGAAGCCACCTTGAGCTGATGGAACAGCGAGGGTTGTACTATCGGCTTTACCAGCTTCAATTCAAAAACTGATAAACCCATTAATTCCAATGATATAGCTATATAATCCCTTTTTTCCTGGCCTTCAGAATGGCACTAGGACGGTCCTTCACCTGGAGCTTTTCATAGATGTGCTTTATGTGGGAATGCACTGTGTGGGGGCTGATGCAGAAGCGGTCCGCGATCTCCTTGTAGGAAAGCCCATGCTCGATGCACTTGACTATCTCAGACTCTCTATGGGAGAGGAGGGACTCCCCGTCGTCCTTGACTGCCTGGAACTCTCTGATCACCTTACGGGCGATCTTCGGACTCATCGGGGCACCCCCCTGGCTCAGACTGCAGAGGGCCTCCAGAAGCTCGCGAGGGGAACTCCCCTTGAGTATGTAGCCGGATGCACCTGCCTTTATCGCTGCGAAGACAGTGTCTCGATCCTCAAAGATGGTAAATGCCATGATGTCGAGGTCGGGATAGGAACGCTTTGCCCGCCGTATCAGCTCAACCCCCGACATCCCGGGAAGGTCCAGATCTGAAAGGAGAATATCCGGAGAGCAGTCGCTGAAATGACCCAACGCCTCCTCTGCCGTCTCATATGCTCCGACCACCTCGACCGAAGGCTCTCCGGAGAGAAGTATCCTGAGATTCTCCCTCAAAAGGTTGTTGTCCTCTACAACCATGATCCTCATCCCTGCACCTCCGGTGGGACAACGTAATGGAAAGGGAGCGGAACCTCCAGCGTGATCTTTGTTCCCGGTGGAGAGAGAATGACCAGACTGGCGTTGAGGTCCGACGCCCTGCTTCGTATGTTCCTCAATCCGCGACCCTGCTTACGGGTGCTGGCAATGCCGCAACCATTGTCTGCAATCTCCAGACGGCAGATCGAGGTATCGACAAAAAGCCGCAGATCAACGGTTTCAGCTCCGGAATGTTTCACGGCATTGGCCAGAGCCTCCTTGGCCATGCGAAAGAGGCTGAAATAAAGGAACATGCCGATGCCCCCCTCCGGGTCTTCAATTTCTGAGACGAACCGAAAACTGACAGAGTGGTGTGCCAGCATCGCTGTGCCGTGACTCCTGATCTCTGCAGCCAGCTCCTGCCAGGTAAGTTCATGGCTCTCGAGGGTGTTCATAAAGGTACGGAGTTCCGAGATCAACTCCCTGGATAGCTCGGCGATGGTTGCAAGCCCCCCCTCCATCCCGGCACTGTCGGCACGACGGGAGATTTCTGCCAGAAGGCTTATATTGGTAGCTATGCCGCCGATCCCGTCATGCAGATCTTTAACCAGCCTCTCCTTCTCAACGCGATGCCGGCGCTCCTGGGTGATGATCGCTGAGAGTTGTCTCGAATTCTCGTCATACAGCCGGGCATTTTCGAGGGCTATGGCGACCTGCTGGGCAAGTGAGCCGAGAAAGTCCATGTCATTCTGGTTAAAGCGCCCCTCCCTCTTGTTGACTGCCTCAAGGGCTCCAATAACTTTCCCCTTGATTGTTACCGGAACGCATACAAGATTCCTGGTAATGAAACTGCTCTGCTCGTCAAACTGATCACAAAAACGGGGATCCCTCCTGACATCGGGCACCAGAAGTGGGACACCATTATCCACAACCCAACCGGCAATTCCTTCACCTCTCTTCAGTCTGAGATCCTTGATCGCGGCCCCTTTGTCTCCAAGTGCAATCTCGAAATACAGCTCTCCACTCTCCTCGTCGAGAAGAAACAGACTCCCGGCTTCAGCGTCCAGCAAAGATGTCGCGGCTGCAACTGCCTGTTGGCGAACCTCAAGCGGATTTAGGGATGAGTTGATGAGAGCAGAGAGAGAAATGACGGATTTAAGCCGCTGCTCTTTGATTACAGCCATTGCATAACCTCGGATATCTTAATAGCCTGCAGTCTAACAGTTTTTAGCTCAGGGTAAAGGCTCATGAAAGTTGACATTGCACCATCATGTGGTTAGCTAGACCCTGTGCAGCAGATCGACTTTGACAGCATACCATTATTGCGGGACTTGAACCGCATTGAACGTGCCAGCCTTGTCCCACGGCTTGACCGGGAGGAGCGACGGACCGGCGATATGATCGTGCGCCAGGGTGAGCCTGGAGATGCACTGTACATTATTCTAGCCGGCACAGTGCTGGTATCAAGGAGAGATGAGGGAGGTGAACGGACCGATGTGGCACACCTGGGGCCAGGAGAATGCTTCGGCGAAATGGCGCTCCTCGCCGGCATGCCGCGCACTGCCGATGTAACAGCATTTACCGATCTATCGCTGCTTCGGCTCTCAAGGAACGGGTTTGATAAACTCTTCAAAAGCAACCCGTCGGTGAGCGTGCATCTGTCGATCCTGCTGGCAAGACGGTTTTCAACCGACCTCACCGGAAATGACAAAACATACAGTGAGGAGAGCGACCCGGCAGGGTCATCTCTCATGGCAGCAGACCACCATCCAGCTTCGCTCATCTCAAGGGGTGGAGTTGCCATCCGTGGCATAGTCACACAGGGGCCGACCATCGCCCTGCTGTCAACTCTCCTGATCTGCCTTGCCACCTACACCCTGCTCTCGACCAAAGGACTCAGTCACAGTCACGTTGTACTCAACACCCTGCTTCTTGGAGCAACCATCCTCTGGAGTCTGGATCTCTTTTCCTATCACGCCGTTACCGTAGCGCTGCCGCTGTTGGCTGTGCTTTTCGGGATAGCGGCCCCGGAAAAGGCATTTTCCGGATTTTCATCCCCGTCGTGGTTCCTGGTGCTCGGAGTTTTCGCAATTACGGCCGCAATCTCAAGAACCGGGCTCATGTACCGGCTTGTGTTGCTGTTTGTCAAACGTTTCCCACCGCACTACGGAAGCCAAACCTTTGCACTAGCCGTATCCGGATTATTCCTTACTCCGGTGATTCCTTCATCTAACGGGAGGGCCGCACTGGCAGGCCCGCTCGCAGTGACCATCTGCGATACGCTCAGTTTCCGCAAGGGGAGTCCCGGGGCCATCGGTATTGCCATGGCCTGTCTGCTCGGATTTGGCCATATGTCATTCATGTTCATGAACGGCACAGCCACCTGCTTCCTCGCCCTGGGGCTCCTCCCCCCTGATGTCAGCCGGACCATAACCTGGACATCATGGCTGGCAACTGCGCTGCCGCTTGGACTGGTCTATTTTCTGGCCAGTTTTTGCGGTATCATCCTCTTGTACCGGCCGAAACAGCAGGCTGAATCGCGTAAAGGGGTCATCGAAGCGCAGCTGAAGGCACTGGGGCCGATGACCCGCCACGAACTGCTGTCGCTTGTAACTGTCATCGTCTCGCTGGCTGCCTTCGCCACCCAGACGCTGCATCAGATCAACGGTGCCTGGATCGCCATGCTCAGTTTCCTGATCCTGTTTGCCGGCGGAGTTCTTAACGAAAAGGCGGTGCGCAACGACATCGACTGGAACTTTCTCATTTCTTTCGGGGCACTGGTGGGTTTTGGAACGCTCATCTCCGACAGCGGTCTGACCTCGCTGGCAGCGGAAAAGATCCGCCCTCTGCTCCTTGGTGTGTCAGGATCACCCTACATATTCCTGCCGGTTATCTCCATCGCAACCCACCTGGTCCGTTTCGCCCTCCCCCTGCCGGCAGTGCTGCTGATCGGCATCCTCTCAATCGTGCCGCTCAGCTCGTCCATCGGCATCCACCCCTTTGTCATCGCCCTGGTTCTGCTCGTCTCGGTCAACCCCTGGATAATACCCTACCAGAACAGCATCTACCTGAACATGCTCGAGAGTACGGAAGGGAAGCTCTTCTCCCATAACCAGGTCCGCACCCTCGCCCTGCTTCAAGTTTGTGCCGTACTCCTCGCCGTGTTCGCCACCATCCCCTTCTGGCAGCAGATCGGGCTTATCAAATAACCTCTACCTCACCACCACCCTGTCGAAGGTCACCTGGCAAGCGCTGGTGGTGCCGCTGATCGTAACCGGCCCGGTCAGTTCGGTGTAGCCGGTGCGGGTCGGGCTGTAGGTGGCGTCATAGCCGCCTTCCAGCGTCACGGCGATGTTGCTGCTCAAATTGAACGGTCCGGTAAAGGTCTGAGCCTTCATCTGGATGGTGCTGCCCGCAGCTGCCGCAGCATAGGCCGCCACAAGGTCGGCATAGTAGTTTGCGGCTATCCGCACCGGCTGAAGCGTGGTACCGGCAAGCAGGAAGGTGACTGAAGCAAGTGCTGTTTCGCTTGCCTGGGTACTTTTGGCCATTGTCTGATAGGTAGCCTTGGATGCCTCCAGGGAAAAGGTAACTCCTGCATCGGCGACAAGAGTGCACTGACCGGTAGCATCGGTGATGCAGCTGTTGCCACTCCAGGTGAGACCGGTAGTGGCGATCCGCACCGTGGCTCCCGACACTGGAGCCGATGTGACGTTGTCATAGACTTTACCCTGCATCCCGCCGTAGTTACCCAGGTTGGTGTTGTCGGTCCTGAAGATGAAGGGTGCATTGGTTGCCACCCTGCTGTTGCCGTAGTTGTCGATAGCCGTGACCCGCCAGTAGTAGTTGGTCAGGTCCTTGAGACCGGCCTCGGAACCTATGTAGATTGAGTTGCCGACTATTCCTTCCCTCTTGTAGTAGGTTCCCAGACCGCTGTTGGTGAAAGTAGTTGTAGTCGCTATCTCAAGAGTAGAGGTGACCGCATTTGCCGGCTGTCCGGCATAAGGCGCCTGGGTGGGGGAACTGGCACTCCAGGAAAAAACAATCCCCTTGGTGGTCTGTGGCGGTGTGAGGCTGTTTGCCGGGCCTATGAGGGTGAATACCGTCGGCTGGGAAGCAGTCGCCTGCTGCTTGTAGACCGTAATCTGCTTGAAGGGTGCAATTCTTCCCTTTGAGGGGCTTACGGAGCTCTCCTGTGCATACAGGTTCACTTCGTATTTCCCCGGGTCAGTGAATCCCGCAACTGAACCAGCAAAGTATTCGTCACCCGGAATCCCCGGTGTCGGGTCGGTCTTGGTGAGTGCAGTCCGCGTAATCCCGAAGCTCCCCGGGTCG
>JAYSLX010000012.1:0-17774 GCA_043725245.1 Geobacteraceae bacterium
GTTTGAGCGCCTGGAGTTCAGCGAATTCAATGTAGGCGTTCACAATGCGGTTCAGCGCATGGAGTTCATCTTCGGTCAGGTAGTTCTTGGCAACAGCGACATCATCCTTCCGCACGATGCCGCCGGGACGTGTTGAGATAAGCCCCATGTGCGGCTTGGCGGCATCCGACCGCTGATAGATAACCTCTGCCGCCGTCTGGCCGTGGCAAGCCCAGTGCACCTTGTTCTGCACCGTGGCAAAGAATTGCTGCGACATCTCCGTATTCGGCGAATAGTCAACACTGGTCGCATAAATATCGAGTACTTTCTGATAAAAGCGTCGCTCCGAGGAACGGATATCCCGAATCCGCTCCAACTGTTCATCAAAGTAATCTTTCTGCCCCTTGCCCGGCGGGTTTTTCAGGCGTTCGTCATCCATGGCAAAGCCCTTGATGATGTACTCCCGCAGCCGCTGAGTGGCCCAGATGCGAAACTGGGTACCACGATGGGATTTCACCCGGTAGCCGACAGAGATGATGACATCGAGGTTGTAATAGCTGACACTGCGTCTAACCTGCCGCCCCCCTTCATTCTGAACTACCGAGGATTCCTCGGTAGTTCCCTCTGGAGTCAACTCACCTTCCCTGTAAATATTGCGGATGTGAAGGCCAATGGTATCAGTGTCCTTGTCGAACAATTCGCCCATCTGCTTCTGGGTCAGCCAGACGGTTTCGTCCAGCATCCGGACTTCAATTCTGGTGCGCCCGTCCTCGGTCTGGTAGAGGAGGAAGTCGCCTGTTGGAGGGATAAGGTCTTTTTGTTTTTTCATGTCATTTGCCTTTGTAGGGGCGGCCCCATGTGGCCGCCCGGATATTGGGCGTTGCGTAGGTTTTAGGTTACAACATTTCGATAACAGTCACACCCTGCGGCATTTCACCCTGTGTCGGAACCTTAATCCGCGATGAATCAAACTCCCTAACCGGGCCGTCTGACTGCGCAACTTTAACCATGTCGAAAAGCTTATGCGCCGGGGCGTTCCCCATTTTGCCATCATGTTTGAAGACGATCAGTTTCCGAGTAGACATCTGACCGCGCGCTGCGGAGTGGTCATGCTCAAACATATTGACGACAGACTGCCAGAACAGTTCCAGATCATCTTCGCTGAAGCCGGTCTGGGCAGCCAACGGCGCTGAAACAAACCCATGGCAGCGATAGAGAGCATACGACACCGTGAACTTGCGCCCCATAGTGCGGTTATCGCCTTGCTGTTTCTCCGCCTCTGCCTCGGTGGCTACGGCCATGCGGGTGATACTGTGTTCAAGGGGAACAATCTGGTCAATGCTGCGAGCAAAGGTGAGCTGAATCGGCCCACGCACCTGTCCGCAGTTTGGAGCTGATTTGAGAGAAAGAACACCGCCAAAAGTTCTGATGTCGTAATAATCCTGACACATCTTATCTCTGCCTTTCTCAACTTCCTCGCCAGATGGCTTTCTTGATTTTGCATCTTTCAACACGGCATTAATCGCATCCTTTACTGCTTTAGAAGGTTTTGCATCTTTCAACCATTCCTTGATTTCCTTTTTGTCTGCATCTGCCGCAACAGTTAGCGAATAGGTGTTATTGTCATCGTCCGCATCGATACTCAAGCCATCCGGCAGCCCGCTCTCCTCCAGCCATGAGTATATCTCGATTGAGATCGGCACATTGAGTTCCTCGCCGAGTTGTATCCCCAATTCTTTGAACGCTTTGACGTGGGCGCGGCCCAGCACTGCCTTTTCTTTGACATAGATGCCGTACCCCTTTTCTGCATCACCTTGTTCATTCGTCTTATCTAACTGCACAAAGTTCCTTACCTTGCGTTTGAGGCAAACGTCAGTCACCAGCCCATGGCCGGTCTCCGGGTCGATACGTGGCAGATTCCCTGCATCCGGGTCGCCGTTGGGGTTGCCGTCCTTCACGTCGAAAAGCAGTACAAAGTCATATCGATTGCTAATATTGTTACTCATGATCAAATCTCCTTTTTGGGGTTGTATGGTTTTCATTTGTGATAACGCTGATGATAATATCCCACTGCAAAACGCCCCTGATCCGACAAGCTCAGATGAGTCGGGAAAGCGTCATTTGGATCCAGTTTATTGACGATCTCGCCGATTAGCCCTTCATAGAATTTCTTGTAGTTCTCCAGCTTTGACAGATGGTGATTCTTCAGTTTCATCAGTTGGGGAAATGCAGCGACCGGCGTACTGGAAGCCGATCCATAGAAACGATCACGTATGGTGGAGTTAATCTTGCCCCATCCTCCAGCAGAATCCGCCTGGACTCTTTCGAGTACAGCAAAGAGCCTTCCCAGTAGATATCCCGAGTTCGTGTTATTCATGTCGAGCGACATATCAACCTCCTTTTTGGTGTATTTGTAATATCTGGCTTCCCTTACCA
The DNA here is from genome assembly GCA_043725245.1 of Geobacteraceae bacterium. Taxonomy (GTDB): domain Bacteria; phylum Desulfobacterota; class Desulfuromonadia; order Geobacterales; family DSM-12255; genus Geoanaerobacter. Next base: position 2,416 of record JAYSLX010000012.1, read on the forward strand.
GCAAAGCCTTTATGAGTGCGGCACGAGGGTAAGTAACGTTTTGAACCGACTTCCCGTTTTGGTCTTTCTTAGATTGTTCGGCTTTGATGCGATTAATAACAGCAGCCATGAGTGATTTCGGATACGGCGTACCTCCTAAGATCGCTTTCATTACATCGCCTGCCATATTTGGCGGTATGTGCTTTGATTCACCTTGTGTAGCAGTAGAAACAAGCATACGGAAAAGTGAAAGGTGCTCAGGCTGGTTCGGACCGTGAAAGATGGCGCAATCTTCAAAATGTTGCCGTATGTGTCGAGCAGTCTCGCCAACTGTCCCGGCATGCCAGAAACGGATGGCAATCCGCGCCGCATTGGGCGCCAGACCAAGGACGAAAAAGCGCGTCAGATTATCATCGAGAGGTGGCGTACCGGATTGCGGAGCGGCATAGAGTGAGCGTACGGCCTGATTGAGTTGGTCCGGGTTTTCCTTGGTATGAACGCGAAAAATCTCAAAAAATGTATCTTCAATGTCATGCTTTTCTTCAGCCCAAAATACTATCGAGTCACTTCCGACCATGAACTTTTGTTGTGATCCTTTGGCAAGTAAGTGATTAAGGGCAGTGCTGTAGGCAAAGGTCGCACTCTTACCGATCGGCGCATTGTAGCTTTGTTGCTTACCGTAAGAATCGAATCCCATTCCTTTCTGGAATGAGACGATCTTAGAGTTGCTTTTAGCGCCAAGAATAGGCGTTTTATGATGAAGCCGTGCGACTAAACCTTTCTCTCCCGTAATGAGACATATACCTTCAATTTCACTTGAAGTAGATGAATCCTCTTCGTCATCTTCCGGGGTAAAAGTTTCTGCGACAAAGGCCCTTACACTCTCATTTTCACAAACTAGGCTCAACTCATTCGACAGCCTGAAACTCAAGTTACACCCAAGAATTTTCTTGCACTCCTCCCATGTAGGATGGGCAAATACCTTCCGTTTTTCGTCGGAATCCAGGAAGCTTTGAACTGCCTGAATGCCTTTATCATGCGGATACGCAGCAGAAAGCTCTTTGACTCTAGCCACGAATGTTTCGTGTTGTTTTTGTGCCATTTCCTTGTCTGCTTCTGATTCCGACTTTGGCCAGACAAGCACATAACCAAAATGATCCCAGAGCAGATTTGCATTCTGCCAGGCGTTCTTGCCAGATCTTCCGTTATCCTTGGGTACCCTGAACTGCCGTGCCAGCAGCTTCTTTCCCGATTTGCTTCGCGTATCCTGAAGTTCACAAAAGGTTCCATCCTCGTTGAGGACAATCAGAAAAGGAATCTCCTTTTGTTCGAACCCCTCAGGTGGCAATTCATCCTGTTTCCGAAGATACAAGTCATGCAACGCTTGTAAAATCATCGCCGCACCTCCTGACTATCAATTGGCGGAACAACCATCTTTCCATCCTTCAATCCCGCACGGAAAAACGAGGGGCAACAGCCGCCAACACAGGAATGAACATGGTTTTTGTCATTACTGTTGTCGTGGCACAAGTCGTAGAGCATAAAGCCGAGATCCCGTGTTTCAAAAATCGGCTCCGGCATTGGTTGATCGTGGGGAATGAGCTCGAAATCGGCGGAGAATTCCCGAGTGCCAAGATAAGGCTGATTGAAGCACTTCCCTTTGGATGCCCGGCAGATAAACATCTCCTGAAACTTGATGACATTATCGTTGGGATTTGCCTTTTCAGTCATTTCAAACCAGGCATGGATGGTGTAGGCCACATCACGCAGAAATAGGCCTGCTCTCTGTTGCCGAATTTTCGGATCATCTACATAGATACCTTCACTTCTCGGCGACATGACACTTCCCACTTCGTTACGCCGCACCGATTCCCAGCGAATCGGCTTCAGCACGTCTATTCGCTCCACATGCCAGCGAATGGCCGGTTTCCAGAGAATCGCCTCCAAGACGCCCCGTGCCGCCGACGGTGTCATGACATCGTAGGAGACCCGCTCCACCTTCATCTCTGGCCGGGTGAAGCAGGCGTTGTCGCCCCAGACCTTGAGTCGCATAGTCCGGCTTTTGGTGGATGCTATGTCCATAATTACCTCCTTTCGATTGATTCAACTCATAAGCTCATCTGGTTCATAGATGATTGATTTGTCGGGGCGGAAACCAAGATCAGAATGATATAAAGCCCCATGTCCCTGCATGAAGATACCGGGATGGATTTCACGAATAGCGCCTTCTGATAACAGTCGACTGTGCAGATAACGCGGCAGGTTGACCACGTATCGCTGTAGCTTCCGGAGAAGCCAGCGCTCAGGCCCCTTACGCTGTAGCAAAGTTAGCAATTCATCGTTTTTGAACTGGACGATGACCGGTGCCTGTGCGCTTTCGTCGATCAATTGAAAGTTTCTGGAGGCAGTGCGAAAACTGAACCTCAGTTCGTTATCATTTCGCAACAGGTCGATGATCTTTTCCTTGTCGAGACGGTCGCCACGCATCCAGAAGAATTCGCGAAAGAATGCCTCGAATTGTTCTGCTGTCAGAGGGTCACCGACAGCATTCCTCAGCAAACGCATTCCGATATCCGCAGCCTGTCGCAGATGCCCCGCCGGAACTTTTGAAGGAGGAGTGAACACAAACACTTCTCCCTTTTCCCGCAACCCTTCGCGATTACAGCGACCAGCGGCCTGGGCAATGGAATCAAGCCCGGCTGCAGCCCGATAGACCACCGGAAAGTCAATATCGACACCAGCTTCTACCAGTTGAGTGCTGATAACGCGAGTTGGTTTTCCATCACGCAGCCTTTCCTTGATCTCAGCGATCTTCTGCGCCCGGTGTGCACCACACATGAGAGCAGAAAGATGTATTGTCCCATTTGGCATCTTTTCCCAGAGGGTGCGGGCATCGTCGCGGCGGTTGACGATGCAAAGCGCCGAATCATGCTGCTTGACTTCCTCAGCAAGTTCATCCCAGGAAACGGGTGCGAGGTCACTTAGTGTGTGGATTGTGGTTCGCTTCAATGAGGTATGGAGTCCAGCCGGATCATCCATTATTTCAACTATTCCAGGAACCCCCTTGAAATCGAAACCAGCTGATTGATGGGGGCCAAGGACCGGCTGAGTTGCGGTGCAGAAGACGACAGTTACGCCATAGTTTTTCTGTAATTCCTTGAGTGCCTCTAAAATCGGATTGAGAAAGTCCGGCGGTAACAGTTGAGCCTCGTCAAGGATAACTACACTGTTGACGACATTGTGCAGCTTGCGACAGCGACTGGTCCGACTAGCGAACAGTGACTCGAAGAACTGGACCGATGTAGTAACGATTATCGGGGCATCCCAATTTTCAGCTGCCAGACGCAGGCGATCACTTTCTTCATCTTTATCTTGTAGCGCTACATTGCTGTGGTGCTCAACGACATCAGCAGCAAAAATCTTCCGGAACTGGTCGGCTGTCTGCTCGATGATGCTGGTGTAAGGGATAACATAGATGATTCTGCTTTTGTCGTGAGAACGGGCATGGTTGAGGGCAAAAGCCATAGAGGAGAGAGTTTTGCCACCGCCAGTCGGAACAGTGAGCGAGAAAAAACTGGGGTATAGAGAAGCCTTATGAATACATTGCCGGAGAACCTCGCTTCTCAGCAGGTTGACAGGTGTCTCTGATGCCGAGGCCTGCTTGTCAGCCATATATTTTTCAAACATCGGGGTGAGATTTCCGATTGGTGCGAAACCGCCGCGTTGATTGGTCTGCGTAGAGTCGAAAAACGCCTCTGTATCGAGAAAATCGGCATCAACCAGGCATGAGAACAGCATCCTGATCCACAATGAAGCTGCTAGTTCGGTTGCTGGAGGCTTTGGCCGATCAGCCGGGCGCTCCTGATTCAGCAGATTGGGCGGGATAGCCAATGCTTCCAGTCTTTCGAGCAATTCAACCCTTGTCAGCCGTTGCGCTAATGATGCGCCTGGTTCCGTATCGCTCATCCAGTCAGGCAAGCCTGCATGATGCCCAGCGATCAGGTAGGCAACAACTCTCCCAAATGTTCCCAACTGTCCAACAGCATGGATTGCACCGGCACTGGAATGATCGGTCTTGGAGCCTCCTTCTCGAATATAGCGCTGAAATTCATCGGAATGCTTTCCCAAGTCATGCCACAACCCGGCCAGCCTGCCCCATTCGGCGCAACCGAATTGAGCCGCAAACACCGCCGCCCGTTCCGCCGTACCGAGCAGATGCTCGTCAAGGCCATGCATACGGCCATCTTCAGTTCTATGGGCTATCGGATCAAATTTCACAACCACTCCCCCCTTACCTCCCCACCGCAACCCGGACAGGTGCTAACCCCATCATCATCCAGCTCGGGCAAACGCAAGCCGGCATCTACATCTATCGCATTGACACGATAGGTATACCGAGTACTTTCAAAAGTTAAATATTCCTTCAATCCAGATGTCAGGCATTCCAGCAACTCCCTGTCATCGGCAAACAAATCCCCCTCAATCCATCCTTCGGCCTTGCTCAGGACAAGCCTTTGCCACAGGGGGAGCGCCAATCTTGGCGCGTCACCGATCCTGGCGAACACACGGTTCGCCCCTACGAACACCGGGCGCGGCAAGCGGCGCCCCTACGGAATCAGAATCAGGGCGGGGCAACCCCGCCCCTACGAGATGCCATCAATCTCTCTCCGCCATGTTATGAACCGTTTCCTTTGTGGAAAGGGTTGCCTTACTGAACGGCAAATCCCCTCCCGCACGGCACCATAAACGTTAACATGCCTTAATGCAATCTCATCACAAAATATGACACAACCTGGAAAGGTTCATACCGTAAGACTCTACACCGACACCTTCTCCATTCGGCGTCCATGAACCGCGCGATAACAAGGATCACCCCTACGAACTTTTTCAGGTTTTGGGTGGGGAAACCCCGCCTCTACAGGGATTCTCCTCGTCATCGGGCCATTGTTGCGGGTTGTGACGGATATATTCCCGAATACCGGCCAATTCGGCGTCGTTGCGGATAACCCGTTCGTAATAATTGCGTTGCCATACGGGAACGCCGGGGTTGTCACGGATAATATTGATCTGTTTTGTCGATTGATATTTGAAATATCCGATGACCTGTCCAAGGGTCGGTTTCGGTAGGGGCGGGGTTTCCCCGCCCTTGTCCTGGTGTCCCGCAGTCATCACGCCCTTGTCCTGGTGTCCCAAGGTCTCCCCGCCATTTTCCATGTAACCGATTTTATAATCAGGGCGGGGAGACCCCGCCCCTACGTCATGAATCTGAATGATCCCGTGAAAATGATTGGGCATTATCGTAAAATCATCCAATGACACATTTGGAAATCGTTCCGGCAACCCGGCCAATATATCTTGCACTGCGATTCCGGCCTCATTCAACACCATCACGCCATCACGAATCCCGCCGAACAGGCATTCGCGACCATGGACGCAGACCGTGACGAAATAGGCACCGCCTCGTGAATATTCGTAATTCCGCAACCGTATGGAACGTCGGTGATGTATATCCGGGTTGTAGCCCACATCTTCCTCCCACATCGGCATCATAAACGTGAACAGACATTAACACAGACGTATGACAGAATAAGTCAGTCCAGTTTTATATTTTCCTTGGTCCCAATTCCCCCCCAAATTACGAGCCGGGCAGACCTACAAAAAAAGCCCCGCCGGTTTCCCGGCGGGGCTTTGGTGAAGCAGAAGCAAGAATCGACTATTCGCAGAGGTCGACTTTTACATCCCAGTTTTTGACTTTCATGGTGCCGTTACGCTCCAGGTTGAGGTGCATCTTGAAGGCGCGGTCCCACAGCTGCGGCTCGTGGCCGACCTTACGCTTGAGGCAGTCTTTTTCTGCAATGTCGAGGTACTCGGTCAATTGTGCCTTGTAATCCGGGTGGGCACACTTCTCGATGATCCTTCTGGCGCGATCCTTAGGCGCCATCCCGCGCACGTCGGCCAGACCCTGCTCGGTGATAACGCAGTCAAGGTCGTGCTCGGTGTGGTCGATGTGCGAGCAATGCGGCACAACGCAGGAGATGCCTGTCGGGTCGGTCTTGGACGGACGTGACGACGGGGTATGCATCATCTTCAGGTAGCCGTTACGGAGGAAGTCGCCGGAACCGCCGAGGCCGTTGATCATACGGGTACCGCCGATCAGGGTGGAGTTGGCGTGGGCGTAGATGTCTATCTCGACCGGGGTGTTCATGGCGATGCAACCGAGACGGCGAATCGGTTCAGGTGAATTGGCGATCGAGAGGGGGCGCAGGGTGATCTTGTTGAAATACTTGTCCCAGTTGGCAAAGAAACGGGGGAAGCCCGGATCCGCGGAGAGAGAGAGCGAGCAGGAGGAAGCGTGATCGCACTTGCCCGAATCGAACAGGTCGAGCATGGTGTCCTGGAGAACTTCGGTATAGACAGTCAGATTGGTGAAGGGGCCTTTGGCAAGGCCGCCGATAACGGCATTAGCTATGGAACCGACACCTGACTGCAGCGGCAGAAGGTTCTTCGGCAGACGACCGGCCTTTACTTCAGCCTGGAAGAATTCGATGACGTGGCCTGCGATTGCCTCGGAGGTGTCGTCCTGCTCGGCAAAGGCGCGACCCTGGTCGCGGAGTTTGGACTCGACCACGGCGATGATCTTGCTCGGATCACACGCGATAGAGGTAGAGCCAATCCTGGAGTTGGCCTTGGTGATGTTGAAGACCTGCCGATTCGGTGGGGTCAGCGGGGTGATCAGGTCGTGGATCCCTTCGAAAGAAGGCTGGCCGGTGTTGACCTCGACGATGATCCTGTCGCACTGCATCAGAATCTCGGGGATAACGCCGCAGGAGGCGGTCGGGACCAGGCTGCCGTCTTCCTTAATGGCGGATACTTCGATGATGGCGAGGTCAAGCCTGCCGCTCTCGGAGTCCTTGGTGTAGAAGCCGTAGCCAAGATCCTGGGCGAAGAGGGAGAGGTGCTTGTCGCCCATCCGGATGCGGCCTTCGTTGATGCCGGCGGCGATGTTCTTGCCGGTCTGATACGGCCAGCGGCGGTCGATCATGTCGTTTATGGCCCAGCGGTCTTCGGTCTCGGCTCCGACAGAGGCGCCGATGAAGAGGTTGAACTTCAGCTTGCCTTGCAGGTTGTTCTTCTCTACATGTTCTGCCAAAGCAATGGGCACTACTTTCGGGTAGCCTGAAGGGGTGAAGCCGGACCAGCCGAGGTTCATCCCGTTCTTGAAAAACGGAACGGTTTGCTCGGCGGTCATTACCTTGCTCATAAGGGACTTGCACTGTACGCGGTCTTGCAGTGTGCCGTACTCGGACATCTTCTACCTCCTGTGTTTTGTTTTGGTTTTTACAGCCAAGATCTTTGGCGACCTTTGCTCTATCTACCTCTTAAATATTATAATAAGCGGGCCTGCAGCTGTATATTTATCTGCGTATTCTGTATACAGTAAAAAGTAGAACCGGATTCTACTTAAGCGTTAATCTTTAGTCAAGATAAAAAAACGCTAAGAGTGCCTAATTTCCCGAAGGCTTTATCAGGGCCATTCCCTTACGTCGATGATCGCCTGCTGCCACTGTGTCGCAACAGCTCCACGGTATCCGGCGGGCACCGGAACTTCCGCGATATGCCATCGTCCGGGCTCAAACGGATCGTTTCGGTGGGCAAAAAGCTTCGGCGGTTCTCCCGGAGTCAAGCTTATGTCGAAGGAGTGAAGCGGAGTTATAAGCCCGGTGCCGATAGCCTTCAGATATGCCTCTTTGCGGGTCCAGCAGGCGTAAAATGCCCATTCTCGGTCTTTTTCGGGAAGGTTTCTGAGTTCTGTCCGCTCACGGAGAGAAAAAAACCGTTCTGATAACTTCAGATACGGTCGACCGGGATGGAGCCTTTCTATGTCCACTCCTATGGGATAGCTGTCGTTTATGGCGAGAAGCCCGAATTCGCCGCTGTGGGAGAGGTTGAATCGGAGTGGGGTTTCTTTGGGATTGAGTAACTCCGGTTTGCCGTGGGGGCCGTAGAAGAAGTCTATCTCCGAAGGGGCGCGGGAAAGGTAGGCTGCCAGGATCTGGCGGAGTTGCCCGCGGGCGGCTATGAAGGACTCTCTTATACGCGGAAGAAGGAGGCGATCCGCACGTTCATGTTCATCGACAGTCAGACAGCCGAGCAGCTCTACACTGCGGCCCGGGGGAAGGTTCAGCCGAATGAGCCAGAGATGCACCTCGCCTGGTGATGGCAGAGCGAGGCTGTTGATGCTCATCGGGACATTGCCGAGACAGGGGTCTGGGCAGGCAGTTGTGTCAGCTGAATCACTTTTGCCTGGCGGATGGCAAGCTCTTTCAGAAGCTCGTTGTAGGCTGCCAGACCCTTGATAAGCGGTGTATCTTTCTTTGCCGTTTCATCGAATGCCTTAAGTTTTCCGTTGAAGGCAGAGGCTCTGTTCTTCTGGTTGGAAATGCTCTCAGCAAGAAAGCTCTTCTCCTTTTTCTGGGCGTCTCCTATCTTTGCCATGGTCTTGGCCTTGGACCAGTATTCGTCTCCGCTCCCCACGTAATGATTGAGGCTTTCCAGAAACGATAGAGCCGATGCGGAGAGATCCGAGGTTGTGGTGAGCTTTGTCTGTAAATCAGACGTATCCTTAAACAGCTGTTCATCAGCAAACCGGGCAAGTTCGGCGATTTCAAGTTCGCCTGCAGCCGGGTTTTTCTCCATCGCATCCAGGCGGTTGACGAACTGCTGGGAGGTGCCAAGGTAGGTGGTTATGGACTTGGAGGCTGCGCTGAGCGAGAGGGTGAAGTGCGAGACGAACTTTGCGAACATCCCTGCCTGCCCTGCATAGGGGATAGGAAGTATTCGTGCAAAGCCTGCTGCCACTGAGCCGGCCTCGATATACTTCGAGTAACCGGTGATGTTGCCGGACATCCAGGTTACATAACCCTGAAAGTCGTTCATGGTCTGCCGCTGCATCCTGACATCAGCAGCTATCTCCTTGAGCCTGAGGGTCATGCGGGATTTCAGTTCATCGGCATTCAGGGAGACAGGCTGGGGGCGGCTGAGTTTTTCCTTGAGGAGCACATTTTCCTGAGTCAGGAGCTGGAGCGACTCACCTTGCTGCCTGAGAAGGTCCGCGCAGGGAGGTTCTTCGGCATGGGCAGAGGATGCAGCAAGCTTTACGGCAAGAATAAGGGCAATAATGGTGATGCGGTGCATGTGCGAACCCGAGAACCTGTTTGGATTGATTATTCAACGGAGTTTATAGCTTATGGGAGGTAAAAAGGCAAGGATCGGCGAGAGCGGTCGGTGGTGCTAATCTGAATGGTGAGCTGCTGCAGCTAAAGCGGTTTCCCAGTGAACCCGGTCCTTTCCCTGCCGCTTGGCCTTGTAGAGGCAGGCATCCGCATGGGCAAGCAACTGCTCGGTGGTTGTGCCGTCACTGGGGTAGCCGGCCACCCCGAGACTGACGGTCACGGCAAGTTCCGCGTTTCGCCCCAGCATCGGCGTGACACCCTTGGCAATCTTTTCACGCAGGCTTTCAGCCACCATGAAGGCACCGTCCAGTCTGGTTTCAGGGAGTATGACCGCGAATTCCTCGCCGCCATAACGGAAGGAGAAGTCGGCGGCTCGGAGCGATCCGGACAGGACATTACCCAGGGATGCCAGAACCTGGTCCCCTTTGGGGTGCCCATAGGTGTCGTTCAGTTTCTTGAAGTTATCCACATCGATCATTATTATGGATAGCGGTTTCATGTAGCGGCGGGCGCGGACCAGTTCGTGCGGGAAGACCTGCATGAAATACCTGTTGTTGTAGAGACCGGTCAGGGCATCGGTCAGTGCCATCAGCTTTGTACGGCTGTGGAGTCGTGCATTATCGATAGCCATGGCGGCGAAGGATGCGAGTACCCCCAGGTGGCCGATCTGCCGATCTTTCAGTTGGCGCGCCTTGTTGTCGTAAAGGTAGAGGACTCCGACCGGACGGTTATGGGTGGCCAGAGGGATACAGACCATTGCCTTGATCCCCTCTCGTGCAAGCTCTTCGTCAGGGTGCTCTGTTTTGGTGATGTCATGACAACTGCGGATCGAGTAATCAGCCATTGCCTCTCTGGTAACCGCATCTCCTCTGCCCAATGTCGGCCATCGGTCAATGCGTACGAATTCCGGAGAAAGGCCTGCGTGGACATGAAGGACCATCTGCTCTGAACTTTCGTGAAAGACCGCGAGCATGCCGGCAGGCATATCCATGAACTGACGGGCGTTCGAAAGAATGGTGTCCAGAACCTGGTCTAGTTCCAAAGTTGAAACTACTGTCCTGGCAACTTCGATCAGGTCGGTCAGATCCTGAATGTGGGCCTCAAGCTGTAGCTGCTTCTCTACCATCGGTTTCCGCTTTCATGTAGCTGTCCGGAATCGGTTGCATCCGGAGGGAAATTGGGTAACAGCCCCAGGGCATCTTCTGTGGGGGTTCCGCAAACAAGGATGTGCATGGCCCTTCTTCCGCGTTCAGCCACGGTCTCGCTACCAGATGACGCATAAGCCTCAGCCAGGATATAGGCTGCGGCACGTGGATATTTCTGGCGGAGTTCCATGAGGCGTGCAGGGGGGAGCCCTCGCTGCCTGTATTCGAGCATCAGGCTGGCAGAACGCTGGCATGCCGTATAGGTATCCTCGGCATCGCGCAACTCCAGAAGGCCGGGCAGATTCTGCCAGAACAGCTGTATCATGGAGCTGTTGTCGTGCTTTGTCTGGAGCTTGGTCTGTTCCAGCACGGCCTGCCATGCCTCTTCAGCCTCTCTGAGGATGATGTGGTTGCTGTGGCCTATGTTCAGGTAACGCTTCGGATCACACCCCATCATCTTCAAATTCTTCGCAGCCAGGGCCGAAAGCGGAGTCAGCTCTTCCAGCGCGACGTAAACACTCCCCCCACCCTTAACGATGCAAGCCTTTCGCTGGTCTACATCTACAAGGATCTGGTAATTGTTTTTCGTAAAAATAGGCTTCACGGCGGATCACCATCCTTTGGAATTGCAAATGAATATTTGTTTACAGCTCCGTTAAATAGTAATCGGCCTGAGACCTTGTCTGGTTAAGTGTTTTTTATGGATGGCCCCGTAATCTGTGTCCATTTACCTGCAATCCGCCGTGGCGGGAAGATATTCCTGGTATTGTTCTCTCACATCAGAAAAAGCCGCCTGACAGCATTACACTGAAAGGCGACGAACGACAATACTAGCGATGCATCTGGCTTGAAGCGCAGGCAGGATGCATGTCCTGAACGGCTTGTACTGAGCGAAGTCGAAGTAAGCCGAAGGGCCTACGCTTGGTAAATGCTTACTGCTTCAGTTTCTCCGCTTTCCCCGGCACTCCAGGGCTGGTCAGGGGCATTGGGTCCATGATGGCGGCCAACTGCTCCGGAGAAAGGATCCCTCGCGCCAGCACTACCTCTGCGATGCTCCTGCCCCCGGATACCGACTCCCTGGCTACCACCGCAGCAGCCGCATAGCCGATGTACGGGGCAAGCACCGTGGCCATGCCAAGCGAATCCTCCAGATAGCGCCTGCATCGCTCAGGGTGGGCAACGATCCCCTCAATGCAGTCTGTAGCCAGCTTGGATACTGCGTTTGTTAAAATCTCCAGGGAAAAGAGAAGATTGAAGGCAATGACCGGCATCATGACATTCAGCTCCAGCTGGCCTGCCTGAGCTGCCAGTGTCACGACCGTGTCGGAGCCGATCACCTGAAAGGCAACCATGTTGGTCATCTCGGCCATGACCGGGTTGACCTTCCCTGGCATGATGGAAGATCCGGGCTGTACCGGCGGAAGGGTGATCTCGTCGAAACCTGTGCGGGGGCCGGAGGCAAGGAGCCGCAGATCGTTGGCAATCCGGACAAGGTTTATGCTAAGCCCCTTGAGAGCCGAACTGAGTGCCACAAAGGGATCCATGTTATTCATCCGCTCGACCAGGTCTGCCCCCCTGAAAAGGGGGAACCCGGTTTCCACTGAAAGCTCGGCAACTATCAGGTCGATGAAGGCAGCTTCGGCATTGAGTCCGGTTCCAACGGCCGTTCCGCCGATACCAAGCTCGTACAGCGCCGGCAAGGTATGCCTTATACCGGTCAGGTTGCCGTCAATGGCCCTTGAATATGCTGCAAACTCCTGCCCAAGGCGGATCGGCACGGCATCCTGGAGATGTGTCCTGCCGGACTTCAGTATCCCGTCAAACTCCTTGCCCTTACGACCCAGCGCTGCGGAAAGCTCCTCAAGTGCAGGCAAGAGACGATCCAACTGCTTGAGGCAGGCGATGCGGATGGTCGTGGGAATAACATCATTGGTAGACTGAGCCATGTTGACATGGTCATTAGGATGGACCCGGTCATAGCTGCCGCGGCTCAAACCGAGGGACTCGGCGGCCCGGTTGGCCAGCACCTCGTTAACGTTCATATTGTGAGAGGTTCCGGCTCCGGCCTGGAAGGGGTCTACCACAAACTGATCGCCAAGGTTGCCGGACAGAACATCGTCAGCCGCCAGGACGATTGCTCCGCCGACCTCCGCATCAAGCCGGCCGGTAGCCATATTGGCAATTGCCGCACACTTCTTGATGAGAACCGTGGCCCATACCAGCAGCGGATGCGGTTTAAGCCCCGAGATTGGAAAGTTGACCACGGCGCGTGCGGTCTGCGCACCGTAGTAGGCATCTTCAGGAACCTCTACGGTCCCCAGGCTGTCCTTTTCGGCCCGGCTTGACATGTAGCGGTGCCTCCTATGCCTTTGGGAGCTGATTATGCCTGTCGCTGATGATCTTTAGATGCTCCCGCTCTTCGTTGATCAGCGTGGTAAGCATGCTTCGCCCTTCAGGATCAGTGGTCTTTTCGAGAAGTTCCTGAAAATAGGCAATCCCCCTTTTTTCTATCTCCATGGCAAGTTCCAGTGCTTCCCGGTCGCCGGTATCAAAACCTATGTGACCGCAGCCGTCCGCTTCCAGCTCTATGGTGGAGCCACCGTAGAAGACCCAGCGTTCGCCGTTGCTCAATGCGGCATAGAGCTCTGAGAGTTTCAGGTAGTGCTGTTCCTCGGTTTTGGCAAGCCAATGGAATATACGTTTCCCTTCCTTATTGAAGGTTTTCTGTTCTGCGCGGGTATAGTAGTCGAAGGTCTCCTTTTCGATCTCCATCGCACGCAGAATCGAGTCCAGCATCTCTTTGGTAACATCACTCATGGCTCTATCCTCACTTAATCCTCACGGTATGTATCGGTTAAGAGCAAGCAGGTCATCGACCTGCTGAACCAGATGAACCGTTGCACCCAACTCTTTGGGGAGACGCAGGTCAATGTCGTAACGGTCTCCTACAAACAGGCATTCTCCAGGGTCTCTGCCGATCTCTGCCAATAGCGCCTCAATGGCTCCCCGATCAGGTTTGGGTCGCCAGCTGTCTTCAATGGTGAAGATCCGGGTAAAGAGGTGTTTAACCCCCAGTGCCTGCATGATCCGATCGGTAAGTGAACAGTTGTTGTTCGTATAGATATAGAGGGGAAATCTTCTTCCAAGTCCGGTCAGGAGCTCAATCACCATTCCGTCACGTTCCAGCAAAGGCTCCGGCACAATCTCTTCGGCAAAGAAGCGATGGAGCTCGTGCAGGTCTCCGCCAAGAGCCTGGCATGCCAGGCTCAGAGAAGCTTCGCGCCCCAGCTCTGACGTCAGACGCTTGCGAGTGGCGCGGACAAGATCTTTAGCCGATGAGTCGTCGATCCCCTTGATGCCTGAGATATAAACGGCCGTAACACGCCCGATCTCGCGTCCCAGATCCCCACTGAAATAGAGTGTGCCGTCAAGATCGAAGATTCCGGCTTTTATGGATTCAGGCATTTGCAGGCACATCTTCTGCCGACCAGAAGGTCAGAGCAGCCCTTTCCAGTCACGCATGCAGCGAAGCTGAGGATGATCCATTCCCTTTGACTGAACAAGGACACGAAAGGTATCTCCCATCCCCCCTTCGGGCAGCAACAGTTTCTTAAGGGCCAGACGGTGCTTGATCCGCTCTCCGTCGCTGGATGAGCCTGCCTCAAGGGCCATCAGCTCATCCATGATACCGCCTCCCATGAGAAAACGGTACTGCTCACCAAACCAGGCCGTGGAAAGGCCTGCAGCCTCGCCTGCCTGCATGAGCGAAGTAAAATCAACATGGCTGGTGATGTCCTGCTGCCCCGGCCTGAGGAAGGGGTTATCCACCGTTGTGTGGCGGTAGTAGCAGAGGAGCGTCCCATTCATACGTCCCGGGGCATAGAGAACCTGACTGGGAAAACCGTAGTCGATGGTGAGGACAAAACCTTGAGCGAGTGAGCCTGCAACCGCCGTAATCCACCCTTGTGCCGCAAGGTTGACCTCGGCACGCTGGCCGACAATCAGCCCGGCGTTGACGCGCGCCAGGTAAGCCGCAATTGCCGGCGTAGAAGGCTCGCCAAGCTCCTCGCCCAACCCGTCAGGCGTGGCTGCAACATATACCTCTTTGACCCCTTCCTTGGTCATCTCCACGAGATGGACAGGAAAGGAGTCGATCAGTTCATTAGAGAGGATACAACCGGTGAATGAAAGGCTTCCTGACTGCAGGTCGTCAGGATCGCTCCACGCCAGCCTGTCGGCATGCGCAGAAAGCCTTGCTGCCTGGGCCTCGCGGAGCGACGGCTCCTTCTCGATGAACCAGTAGGTTGCACATCTGTAAAAATCAGGTGCCACCTCAGACAGGGTATCCATGATGTCGAGGCCAAGCTGACCGCCGCCGGCTCCCACCTCCACCACATCAAAGGATATGGGCCTTCCAAAACACTCCCACATCTGAACAAGCTCGCGGGCAATTACTCGGCCGAATGCCTGGTGGACATTGCTGCTGGTATAGAAGTCACCTTCTGCGCCGACTTTGCGCCCCGGCGAGGTGTAATACCCGAGACCCGGCTCGTAGAGACAGGCCGCCATATAATCGGTAAAGGTCATCCTCCCCTGGGCAGCGATCCGCCGGCAGATAAGGCTCTCAAGTTCTGTCACTTCATGCGTTTCCATGCTCTCTCCAAAGGACTTATTGTATAGACCATGGCCCCAGCTTTGTCAATTATGTAGCGCCGTCACGACACGTCCGCAAAAAGTGTCTCAGTGGAAGCTGTTTTTTGAGTCGATAGTGCAATCCTCCCCTGCAGAGCAATGACCTCCCGAGGTGTCAGCTTTTGGGAAAAGGCACTTCTCGATATACCCTCCTGCAACAACCAGTGATCATGATCACAGAAGATTCCTGAGTATGGACTATAACTCTAACTACAATGTCATTGACTTAAGCCTTGTTGTATAAAAAGCTAAGCAATTACGTATAGATATGTTATAATGCATTCTCTGTATTGCCTTATAACACTACACC
>JAYSLX010000013.1:0-14225 GCA_043725245.1 Geobacteraceae bacterium
TGGCCATGGGGAAAAAGGGGGAGGCCGATGTCTTGCTGGTCCACTCGCCAGATGATGAAAAGAAGTTCATGGATGAAGGGTATGGCACCAGCCGGCGGCTGGTCATGCACAACGACTTCATTATTGTCGGACCGGCCAGCGATCCGGCTAAAATCCGCGGTATTAAGGGCTCCTCTGAGGCCTTCAAGAAGATTGCCCTGGCCGGTAGCCTGTTCCTGTCGCGGGGGGACAACTCCGGCACTCACGCCAAGGAGAAGAAACTTTGGAAAGGTGCCGGCATGACTCCGGACGGGCAGAAGTGGTACCAGCAGACCGGCCTCGGTATGGGTGAGACCCTCAACGTCGCTGCCGAAAAGAAGGGATATACCCTGGCCGACCGGGGGACCTACCTGGCCCTCAGGGGAAAACTCGGATTGGAGATCCTCGTGGAGGGTGACACCAAGCTGCTCAACATATACCATGTGATCGAGCTGAACCCGGTCAAGTGGCCCAAGGTCAATATGGCCGGTGGCAAGACCTTTGCCGACTTCTTAGTCTCAAAGCGGGTGCAGGAGATCATCGGACGCTTTGGTGTGGAGAAGTTTGGCGCACCGCTCTTCTTCCCTGATGCCGGGAAAAAACCTGAATCTCTGGGGCTCTGATGGAGCTGATCTACGAAGGTTGTGCAAAGGCGTTTGCACTTCTGGCTGCCCTTGACCGGGAGGTTCTGGCGATCACCTGGCTGTCGCTCAAGGTCTCCGGAATCGCGACCTTGATCAGCCTGATTATCGGCATTTCCGGCGGCACCTTGCTGGCGCTGAGCGACTTCCCGGGCAAACGGCTGCTGGTGAGCATCGTCAATACCGGTATGGGTCTACCGCCGGTGGTGGTCGGCCTTTTCGTCACCATCTTCCTCTGGCGAAACGGCCCTTTGGGTTTTCTCGAGATACTCTACACCCCGACCGCCATGATCGTCGCCCAGGCAGTCATCGCCACCCCGATTGTCACCGGCATCACTGTCGCCTCCATCCAGAGCTTGCCGGCAAACCTGCGCCTGCAGATCCTGGCTCTGGGGGCCACCCGTCGGCAGATGGTCTGGATACTCATCAAGGAGGCACGGCTACCGCTCCTAGTCGGGGTCATGGCCGGTTTTGGCGGGGTCATCTCCGAGGTAGGGGCCTCCATCATGGTGGGTGGCAATATCAAGGGGTATACCCGGGTTCTGACCACGGCCACGGTTATGGAGACGAGCCGGGGGAACTTTGACATCGCCATTGCCCTCAGCATAATCCTGCTCTTGCTATGCTTTGCCGTTAATTATCTGCTGACCCGGATACAGCAGCGGGAGCGCCCCCAATGAGCGCTGCTGCAAGCTTTCTCGAAGTGCAGGATCTGGAGGTCTGTCGTGGAGGGGTGCGTGTGCTCTCCATCCCCTCGTTCACTCTTCGCCAAAACGAGGTACTCTCCCTGATCGGCCCCAACGGCGCCGGCAAATCGACCCTGCTTCTGGCACTGGCCCGCCTGCTTCCCGCTGCCAAGGGGACCTTGCGCTGCAAGGGAGAGCCAATCACTTCAGACCGGGCGACCTTTGCCTATCGCCGCCGGCTGGCCATGGTCTTTCAGCAGCCGCTCCTGTTCGATGCCACGGTCTTTGACAACGTGGCCGCCGGGCTTAAAATCCGGGGGCTGAGCAGGCAGGAGATCAGGAGCCGGGTCATGGAGACTCTGGAGCTGTTCAACATGGTGTCGCTGGCAGAGCGCTCGGCCCGCAAACTTTCCGGAGGAGAAGCGCAGCGGACCAGCCTGGCGCGTGCTTTTGCCATCCGGCCGGAGATGATCTTCCTCGATGAGCCGTTCGCGGCTCTTGACCCCCCCTCGCGCCTGGCGCTCATGGACGACCTGGACCGGATACTGGGAGAAACCTCGACTGCGGCAGTGCTGGCGACCCACGACCAGCTGGAGGCGTTACGGCTGTCGGACCGGATGGTGGTCATGAACCAGGGGGAGATCGTGCAGAGCGGCAAGCCGGTCGAGGTGATGAATCGGCCCATGGACGAGTTCGTGGCCTCATTCGTCGGCATGGAAAACGTCCTGACCGGTACGGTGCTTGATGTCGTAGACGGCTTGGTCACCGTGGTTCTGGCAGAGCGCCGCATCGAGTTCCCCGGCAACTCAGCAGCGGGCGAGAGTGCCGTCTTCTGCATTCGCCCCGAGCATGTGACCATCGACATATTCGACCCGGCCGGCGAAACCAGCGCTCGGAACGTCTTTCCGGCCGTCATCCGCAAGATTATCCCGACCGGGGTGTTTCAGAAGATTTATCTGGAGTGCGGTTTCCCACTGGTGGCCTATCTGACGAATCAATCCATCGGCAATCTGCATCTGGAAGAGGGGAAACAGGTCTTTGCTTCGTTCAAGGCTACGGCCGTCCACCTGATACGGACTTGGAAATGAATTTATACTGCAGATCACTTGAAAAAAGGAGAGGTCCTTCATGCCCAGCTTTGAAGAAGCACGTAGCGTAATTCTCGATAACGTTTCCCCTCTCGGGAAGGAGAGGGTTGATCTTCTGTCGTCCCTTGGCCGCGTCATTGCCGAAGATGTAACAGCGCCCTGGGATATGCCGCTCTACGACAACTCAGCCATGGATGGTTTTGCATTGCGGGAAGCGGACTTCCGGAGTGGGACCAGCACGCTGATGATTACCGGATATATTCCGGCCGGTGGCACAGTAACTCCGCCAATCGATCCCGGCTGTGCCGTCAGGATCATGACCGGAGCTCCGATTCCGGTAGGTTGCGATGCGGTGGTTCCGGTAGAGGAGACGGAGGAGCGGGACGGTTTTGTTCTTATAAAGGGGAAGGTCAACTCCGGTCAGCATATCCGCATCCGTGGAGAAGACATAACCAGCGGGGAAACGTTCGTTACCGCCGGCACGGTCATCCATCCTCCGGAAATCAGCATGCTCGCCTCCTTAGGCAAGGCGATCGTGCCTGTGTACCGACGGGCTCGGGTCGCAGTCCTATCCACCGGTGACGAACTGATAGAGCTGGGGGAGCCGCCGGTTGCCGGCCGGATCATCAACAGTAATGCTCTCTCATTGGCCGCGGCCATCCGGGAGATCGGCGCCGAGCCGGTCATCCTCGGCATTGCCCGGGATAATTGGGAAAGCCATCGGGAGATGATGCTCGAGGGATTTAAGGCTGATGCACTGATAACATCTGCCGGGGTTTCGGCCGGTGACCGCGATCTGGTGCGCGAGGTTCTGGCGGAGCTCGGCGTAGATCAGCTGTTCTGGAAGGTTGATATAAAGCCGGGTGGCCCCATTGCCTTTGGGGTGAAGGAGGGGAAGCCGGTTTTTTCACTCCCCGGCAACCCGGTCTCAACCATTATAACTTTCGAGGAGTTCGTCCGTCCGGCACTTCTAAAGATGATGGGCCGACAGAGGGTGATCAAGCCCTACGTGAAGGCGATCTTGCGCGAAGAAGCCCGAAAGAAACCGGGCAAGGTCCACTTTCTCCGGGTCAGGATCGAGGTGGAGAATGGCCGTTACTGGGCGACCACCTCCGGCGACCAGAACACCGGCATCCTGAAGACCATGCTCCGCGCCAACGGTATAGCGGTTCTTCCAAAGGAGCGAACCGTGGTGGCTGCCGGCGAAGAGGTGGATGTGCATCTGCTGCGCGGTGACGTCACTATGCTCGAAGGTTAGAAAACGCAGTTTTTCCGCAATCTCTGCGTTAGCCATCGTCTTTGCTTGTGCGACGTACCTCAAGGTCCGCCTCCGCGCAAATCCTCGGCCGCCTTGACCTTACGAAAAATCTACGTTTTCAATGGGAGGAGCAATAATGTCATTCAACCACTTTGACGACCAGGGGCAGGCGATCATGGTCGATGTAAGCGCCAAGGAACCGACCTTGAGAACCGCTCGGGCGCAGGCCGTTGTCCGCCTGCGGCCTGATACCCTCCAGGCCATCCTGAGTGGGGGGGTGGCCAAGGGAGACGTACTCGGTGTGGCGCGGCTGGCAGGGATCGCAGCGGCCAAAAAAACCCCTGATCTGATCCCTCTTTCCCACCCTCTTGCCATCCACCATGCGGCGATAGATTTCTCAAGCACCCCGGAACGCGGCGAGATTACTGTAATCGCAACGGTTAGGGCCTTCGAGCGTACCGGCGTGGAGATGGAGGCTATGGTGTCGGCTTCGGTGGCTGCCCTCACCATCTATGACATGTGCAAGGGGGGCGATAAGGGAATTACCATAGAAGAGGTGACGCTGCTCTTCAAAGAAGGTGGGAAAAGCGGTGTTTACCGGCGGGAGGACAAATCATGAAGGCAGCACTGCTTATCCTGAGTGACCGAGGTGCCCGCGGAGAACGGGCCGATTCGAGCGGGCCTGCTCTGGAGAATTGGCTCAGGCAGCAAGGGGTGTCTACCGATCGATGTGAGATGATCCCGGACGAGGCGGCATTGATAACCGACCGCCTTCGCGAGTGGTCCGACAGTAATGCATTTGATCTTATTCTCACCTGTGGCGGCACAGGAGTATCGCCCCGTGATGTGACTCCGGATGCAACGGGAATGGTGCTCGACAGGATTATCCCGGGATTCGGAGAGGTGATGCGGGCAAGAAGCCTTGAGAAGACCCCACATGCCATGATCTCCCGTGCCGTGGCAGGTATCCGGGGAAGTACCCTTATCATCAACCTGCCGGGAAGCCCTAAAGGGGCTGTGGAAAACCTTGAGGCCGTCTGGGAGGCGGTCCCCCATGCGGTTGCTAAGATTCAGGGTGACCCAGGTGACTGCGCGCAGTCACCTCCGCCTTCTCTGCAGTCACTGAAGGCGGTCTCTTTCGTGGCAAAGTCGGGAACCGGCAAGACCACCCTGCTGGAGAAGGTGATCACCGAACTCAAAGGGCGTGGCTGGAGGGTTGGTGTTGTCAAGCACGATGCGCACAGATTTGATATCGACCATCCGGGTAAGGACAGCTATCGGCTGGCAGCGGCCGGTGCGGATACCATGTTGATCTCTTCGCCGGAGAAGCTGGCCATGATCAAGCGGCATGATGCATCGCCGCCGATCCGCGACCTGATTTCCACCTATTTCCAAGATGTGGACATTGTTCTGACTGAGGGGTTCAAGCAGAGCGATCTTCCCAAGATCGAGGTTCATCGCAGCGAACGGAGTACAACTCTGCTCTGTCGAGGCGAGCAGTACGACCCGACCCTCATCGCAGTTGCCAGCGATTCGCCGCTCTCTCTCGATGTTCCGATCTTTGATGTCAATGACTCTGCCGGGGTTGCTGGTTTCATCGAAGAGAAGTTTCTAAAGATGCAGAAAGCGATGCAGCAGAAGTAATCGACTGAAACTCTCTCTATCCACCAAGGATATATCGGTTTTCCTGCTATGATCCATTGACTTGGCTCAGATTGTACTTTGTCGAGATCCGCTGCTTGTAATCGAGAATTTCCTTTCTGAGAGCCGCAGGTTGGCTTGGCAGTAGGTTTCTTCAGATGTATGAGCGTCGTGACGTCGAGTTCCATTGCCTTCAGAAAACAAAAAGGGCCACCCTTTCGGATGGCCCTTTTTGCTAATGTCGGATTTCTTTACAGGTTACTTCTGAACCCTGCGGCGGCCGAAGAAGCCGAGGCCGAGGAGGCCAGCGCCGAGGAGAACGATGGTGCCGGGCTCGGGAACTGTTGGGTTAACTGATTCAACCATAACAACCATGTCGTTAAAATCAAAATCAGTATTAGGCCCTTTCACATCTTCAAAACCAAGAATGTATTCATCAAGACCCCATGTCCCAGCTGCATGTTTTCCAATTTTCACTTTTTGATTTCCTTTGCCTTGATAGGCAAACATGTGATCGTACATCATTTCACTCGTATTGTCGGGATTCAGTTTAGAATCACTGTAGAAGTAATCGGTACCATTAAAGAGGAAATAACCAAAATTATTTCCTGCGAATTTAACCCCGGTGTCCCCAAAATTAAGTTCCACTGTTCCGTCATCAAGAATTCCTATAAGACTTTGTTTTGAAGTAGAATCACGACCATCAAAAAGAGTAATTTTCTTACCCGGAGAAGTAGCATCATAAATACCGAATGAATTAACATCTTTGAGACCTGCAATTTCGATGACCATGGTTGATAGAGAACCACCAGTTCCACCGATTGACCAGTAGGCATCTCTGCCTTCAGCTACAAAACCGGAATACGCATTTACGTTACTAGTTGTTCCTTGCCCAGCAAGTGTAATGTTATTAAATATTTGTTGCATGTAAATAGGATTTGTATCCGATCCAGGACCGCCATCCAAAGAACCAGTCTGTGCTGGTGCTGAAGGTGAAGTCGGTAGAGCCCATGCGCTCCCTGCCGCCATAATCATTAATCCAGCCAGTATTGCTGCCATCTTTTTCATTGTGTGTTCCTCCTTTGTTTTTAATGCGATTTAGAAATCGCTCGTTGACTCGGTTTGTCTACTACTAAGCAAGTCGGGTGCCAAAGCTGCAACTGACCGATAATAAAGAATATTGCATTTAGTTGCCTGGGTACGAATGACAAAATGTAAGGTTTCCCGACAAGGATAAGGGAGAGTGGGGACGGTTATTTTTGATTTGGGGAATGTTTGGGAGATGCGGATGCTGGTTGCAAGGATAATAGGCTGATATTTTTGATAAAATGATGTCTATTTTGAAAACGTCATCCATAAGCCGATGTGTAAAGATTTCTGAAATTGAGGTGTGGGAGTAGTTACCAGAAAAACCACTTGCCGGTATAAATGACATAGATTCCGAGCAGCAGATTGGTGATGGCATGCGCAAGTATGCATTGTACAAGGCTTTTAGTGCGGTAGAGGAGGATACTGTAGAAGGCGCCTGCCATGATACCGGCGAGCCAGAGATTATGCTCAAGGCCGAACATGACGGTGCCGATGAGGAAGGAAGGTAGGGTGAACCTGCCGATTCCAACTGATTGAAAATCCTGGGAGATGATATAGCGCAGCAGCCATGACCGCCAGAAGATCTCTTCCATTATTGGGACAACAACAGCCGCTCCGATTATCCGAAAAATGATGAGATAAGAACGTGTAAGGTTTTCCGACACAACTGTTGGATCGAACCCATTCAGTTTTCCGAAAACAGCCCATGGCCAGGTCATGTTTATCCATAGGAGAAAAACTGCAAAACCCGTAAGTATTCCCGCAACAGTTGCTGCAGGGTTTTTCAGATCGGTCCACTGGAGCTCAGAATAGCTTTTTCTCAGGGAAATGAGCAGAACTCCGACAGAAATCGCCTTGACCGGATAAAGGTACAGAAGTGCCGTGTCGGAAATGTTTACGTACCCATGGGAAGATAGAAAACGAAGACCTTCATCGATCCCTATGAAGGCCATGTATAGTGCAAATGGCGCTATTCTGGGGAAACCGCCTTGGCTTGATCTGGAAAGAAATTTCTCGCTGGACATGACGATCATTTTTTATGTGATATCCTACAGAAACGCAACAAGTTTTATTTGTTATTCATTTGCCCAGAAGTTGCTTGCTGATGGAGCGATTTTCTGATAAAAACGCCGTCTCGTGTATCTAAATATCCAATAGCTGCGACTATTTATTAAAAAGATTATAAACAGGAGGGTGTCTGTGAAAAGAAATCTGATTTTGTTGATTCTTGTTCTCGTAATTGCCGGTTGCAGCAAGTCAAAGGATGAGCTCTATTCCAAAGGTATCGAGGAAATAAAGAAAGGTAATCCTAATGGGGCGATTGTATTCCTGAAGAAGGCACTGGAGAAAGACCAGAACTATCTGGAGGCGCGGCAGCAGCTGGCTGTCGCCTACCTGGATTCAGGAAAGCTGGAGCAGGCAGAGCGGGAATTCCAGAAGGTATTAAAGCAAAATCCGGGCAACGCTGAACTCAAGCTTAAGTTGGCCAAGGTTTACACGCTCTCTCGTAAGCCTGATGAGGCATTGAAACTCCTTGAAGAATACCTTGCGCTGAAGCCCGGTGATCCGGAGGCGCTGGAATATATAGGTACCGTATTTGCCTTGAAGAAAGATCCGGTGGAGGCAGAGCGTTATCTGCTGCAGGCTTTACAGGCAGACCCGAAACGTCTCTCTGCCAAACTTGAACTGGCGGTCGTGTATGCCGTTGCTTTGCGCGATGCCGAGGCTCGACGTCAGATCGACGAGATCCTGGCGACAGATCCGAACAACGTAAAGGCCTATAACCTTCTTGCCCAGCTGGAGATGTCCAAAGGAAACAAGGTCAAGGCAGTGGAGATTTACCGGAAAGTCGCTGATACCAGTAAAGCTGATCCTCAGCCACTTTACAGGATTGGAATCATCCATATAGACCAGGGTGATATTGCAAAGGCAGAACAGGTTGCTGCCGAACTCACCCAGAAGTTCCCCAAACGCGGCGAGTCCGCACGCCTTACAGGAATTCTCAACTTCAAGAAAAAGAACTACAAAGAGGCATTGGCCGCTCTGCAGAATTCGATCAAACTTCAGCCTACAATAGAGGGATATTATTACCTCGGACTTGCACAATACTCTTCAGGTCAGCTGGAGAGCGCCATCAGCCAGTTTCGGACAATACTTGACCGTATGCCGACCCACAGTCGTTCGCGGCTGATGATCGGGATGATTCTGCTCCAGCAGAAGCGTCTGGATGATGCAATCGTAGAGATCAGCAAGGTGATCGAGGCCGATCCGAAAAATGCCCTTGCACATAATGTTCTCGGGAGCGCTTATCTTGCCAAGGGGCAGTTTGACGAGGGTATGCGGGAGCTGAACCGTGCAACCGATCTCGACCCGAAGCTAGTCGACGCTCATATAAAGAAGGGGATAATCAATCTTGGCAGAGGAAAGGAGCGTGAGGGTGAGGCCGAACTTCAATCAGCCATAAACGTGAATCCCGAAGTTCTTAACTCACGGATGATTCTTTTCTCATATTACATGCGTCAGGGTAATCAGGCAAAGGCCACATCTCTTCTGAACAAGGGGCTCACCGGCAAGCCTTCTGATGCACCACTGTATAACGCTCTTGCATCAACTGCATTGTCGCAGCGCAAGCCCGATGATGCGCTCAGCTATCTTCAAAAGGCCAAAGCTGCAGACCCGTTATTTCCCCCGGCATATTTCAATATCGCAACTTATTATGCAGCAAAAGGAGAGCACGACAAGGCGGTCGCGGAGTATAACGCCCTACTGGCCAAAGATCCGAAAAACATCCGGGCTCTGCTGAGCTTGGCTGCGACACATGAGTTGAAGGGGCGTGAATCCGATGCCCTTAATGCATACCAGAAAGCGAAAGAGACGAAGAACGACGCAGCATTCCTCGCCCTTGCAGGCTATCATGTCAGGAAGAAGGATAACGGCAAGGCGATCAGCGTTCTTGATGAGGCGGTAAAGGCAAATCCGAAAAACGCTGCCGCACTGGAGGCAAAGGGAAAGCTGCTTGTGGCTGACAAGAAGTTCAAGGAAGCTATCAAGGTTTTTGACGACATCGAGCAGATGAGCCAGGGTGCCGGGATCGGACTCAAGATAAATACCTATATGGCAATGAAAGATGTTCCGAAGGCACTGGAGCAGGCCCAGCGGGTAGTTTCTCTGAAGCCGAAGGCCGCTCTCGGCTACATGGTCCTTGCCTCGATCTACGAGAGCCAGAAAGAGACCAATCGTGCTATCGATGAATTGAAGAAAGGGTTGAAGGTGGAGCCCGACAATCCTCAGGCAAAGCTGCAGCTGGGAAATATTTATGCGAGCAAGAAAGATTATGTTTCCGCGACTGCGACGTACAACGAGATCATCAAGGTCAAGTCTGATTTTGCACCTGCACATTTCGCTCTGGGAACCCTCTTGGAGCAGACAGGAAAGAAGAAGGAGGCTGTCAAGAAATATCGTGACGCCCTGGCGAAATCCGAAAATTATGTCCCTGCAATGAATAACCTCGCGTATCTGTCACTCGAAGGATACGGCAGCAAGGAGGAGGCTCTCCAACTGGCGATAACTGCTTACAAGCTTGAACCGGGGAATCCCGGAGTAATGGATACTCTGGGATATGCGCTGCTTAAGAATGGTAAGGGAGCCGATGCTGTCAAGGTGCTGGACAAAGCTTCCACTGCGCTGTCAAACAGCCCGACAGTGCTTTATCATTATGCACTTGCGCTCAAGGAGCAGGGTGACAAGGCAAAGGCTACAGAGAAACTGCAGAAGGTTATGCAGATGGGGGACTTCCCGGAGGCGGCTCAAGCCCGCCAACTTCAGGTAGAGTTGAGCGGAGCCCGCGGAGGCAAAAAAGTTAAGTGACGAAGCGCTTTCTTATAGTCATCGGGGGAGATGCACTGCTCTCATTGTTGGCACTCTTTTCCGCGTATCTCGTGAGATTTGGCAAGGTGCCTGATCTGGAGCATATGGGGCATGCTGACATTGTACGGACAACCTTGTTCGTGATCGTACTGCTTTTTTCCTCTTTCCTGCTGGAACTCTACTCTTTTATGAGTATGGATGACAAGGAGTATGCGATCAGGGTTTTCCTGGCCATTGTCCTCTCTTTCTTTGTCCTTACAGCGATATTCTACATTTCTGAATTTGTTCTTTATGGAAGAGGCTTGCTCGCCATTACCCTCATTACCTTCGGCTTATTCCAGTTCACGTGGCACTACATTTTTCGGGTCGGTTCAAACCTCCCCGGCTTTGTTCACAAGGTTCTTGTGTTAGGGACCGGGCCACTTGCGCGGCAGATCGGCAATCTTATCTCAGCGCAAAATCATTCATATACCCTGGCAGGATATGTGAACTGCTCGGCCGAGCCGGTAATGGTGCCCTACCACTCAATAATCAGCTCGGACGAAGGGCTGCTTAATGCAGTAAAGTCCGTTGGTGCGCACAAGATCGTAGTTTCTCTGTCAGAAAGGCGAGGTGTTTTTCCCCTGCAGGATGCACTCAACTGCAAGCTGAGTGGTGTCGAAGTACTAGACGCGCCCTCGTTTTATGAGCATCTGACCGGCAAACTTCTGCTTGAAAATATCACTCCAAGCTGGTTCATTTTTTCGCATGGTTTCAAGGTAACGACCGGTCTACGCCTTCTCAAGCGAATTACTGACATTCTCTGTGCCATGATTGGCCTTCTTGCGGTGTTGCCCTTCTTCCCGCTGATTATGCTTATCATAAGGCTTGACACCCCTGGGCATATCTTCTTTCGTCAGATACGCATTGGGGAGGGGGAAAAAACGTTCATGCTCTTCAAGTTCAGGAGCATGCGACAGGATGCAGAAAACGGAACTGGAGCTGTCTGGGCCAAAAAAGATGACCCACGAGTTACCTGGGTGGGTGAGTTTCTGCGCAAGAGCAGAATCGACGAGATACCACAGCTGTTCAATGTTATTAGAGGTGACATGAGTCTGGTTGGGCCACGTCCGGAGCGTCCCGAGTTCGTCGAGAAATTAAAAGAGGTTATCCCTTACTATTCTGAGCGGCATTATGTGAAACCGGGAGTTACCGGTTGGGCCCAAGTACGTTATCCCTATGGTGCATCTGTGGAGGATGCAATCGAGAAGCTCCGCTATGATCTTTACTATATAAAAAACATTTCTCTTCCATTTGACATATTGATTATACTCGAAACCATTAAAGTGGTACTGTTCCGCCGCGGAAGTCGGTGAAAGAGTGAAGGGTGGTAATGATGAAAGCATTGTTTTTAGTACTTGTCCTGGTAGGTGTGTTCTCAGTTTCAGCGTATTCAGCCGATTACGTTATC
Organism: Geobacteraceae bacterium; assembly: GCA_043725245.1. Lineage (GTDB taxonomy): Bacteria > Desulfobacterota > Desulfuromonadia > Geobacterales > DSM-12255 > Geoanaerobacter. The sequence goes on from JAYSLX010000013.1 coordinate 11,739, forward strand.
GGCGAGGGTGATGGCCTTGATGTTGCTGTTTGGGGTATCAAGGATCTTTCCTTTTCTGTAAAGGTGAGACCGGATGGAAAGATCACAGTGCCGGGTCTCGGTGATGTGATTGCCAGTGGGTTTACTCCAACCGCTCTCCAGCTGTCACTTACCGAAAAGCTAAAGGAATTGGTAAAGAACCCGATAGTAACGGTAACTGTGCGTGAGATAACCAACAGCAAGGTTTATATCTTCGGAGGTGGCATCAAGTCAGGAGTTTACGATCTGACCCGTAAATCGTCTCTGCTACAGCTCCTTTGTTCCTTGGGAGAGGTAAAGACAGCCGACCTGCACCGCTCCTATCTACTGCGCAATAATAAGAAAATCAAGGAGGATTTTCATCGACTCTTTATTGTAGGAGACACGAATGATGACATAGCTGTTGAATCAGGTGACGCCATCTTCATGCCGCTTCTTCTTGACAAGAGTGTTTATGTTCTCGGAGCGGTCAATGCTCCGAAATCGATAGAATATCGTGAAGGGATGACGGTTATGGAAGCCATTCTCGAATCCGGCGGATTCACGAAATTCGCCAGCCAGAATGATACCTTTATCCGACGAAAATCCGGGGAAACTGAGGAGAGTATTCCGGTCAGGGCCAAGGAGATAATAAAGAGTGGTGATATGTCACAGAATGTGAAATTGAAGCCCGGAGATTATATTGTTGTCAAAGAGAGTATCTTTTAAAGCCAATCAAACACTACCAAGGAATATCAAGGCGTATAATCATGAATGAATTTAATATACAGAAATATTTGAAACTGTTCTCAGCCCATAAAATACATTGTATCGTATCGGCGTTGATTATTATGACCTTGGCTGTTGTAACAAGTTATCTGCTGCCAAAACGTTATGAGTCAAAAAGTACCGTATTTATCGAAAAAAGCATAATTAACGAACTGGTTAAAGGGATCGCAATTACGCCTTCTATCGATGACAAGGTAAAGGTTTTGACGTATGCCATAACTAGTAGAACATTATTGGTAAAAGTAATTGAAGAGCTCGATTTGAATGTAAAAAAGAATTCAGAAGCATCCCTTGAAGAGCTTATCCGATCGATACAGGAAAATCTGAGTGTTAAATTGAAAGACAAGGAAGGGCTATTTATAATCTCATTTCGCCACAAGGATCCGAAGATTGCCCGTGATTTTGTCAATACTCTTATCCGTCGTTACATAGAAGAAAATACCTCATCAAAGAGAGAAGATTCTTATGGGGCGAGCAAATTCCTTACCGAGCAGTTGGCTGTATTCCAACAAAAACTGGAAAAATCAGAGTCTTCAGTAAATGAGTTCAAGCGTAAAAGCGGATCACTTATCGGCGCTGACCCTTCTATAATTCAGCGAGAAATCAACGAAGCGCAGCAGCGGATTGATGACATCAGGATACGGCGCTCACAGTTGGAGACAATCCTGGTGAATCTCAGGAAGGGTTCTCCGCTGCAATCAAAACTCAGCGCATTGCAAAAAAGGCTTGCAGACCTGCAGGGTCAATACACTGACAGTTATCCTGAGGTCATTCAAGCCAAAGCCGAAATTGATTCTGTCAAAGCACAAATGAGAATGGGGCGCCATGATGGCGCTGGTGCGGAAGTTGAAGAGGAGAAGATTCAGGCCGAGATTCGTGCACTTCGCCAGGCAGAGGATAACCATCAGAGAAATATTACTGCCAATCGGTCATTGCAGAGAAATATTCCCTCTGCACGGTCGACTCTTGAAGAGCTTGAACGCGAACGGAACAGCCAGAAGCAACTCTATGAACAGCTTGTCACACGTGAAGGTCAGTCGGAAGTCTCCAAACAGATGGAGGTGCAGGATAAATCATCAAATTATCGTGTCATTGACCCTGCAGTGCTGCCTATCAAGCCTGCATCCCCAGACCGGGTACGCATCATCCTGATCGGTATAGCTGCCGGTATTGCAGGAGGGATTGGTCTGCTTCTATTACTCGACACACTTGATAACTCTGTCAAGTCAGTGGATGTGCTGAAACAGTTCGGGTATCCCGTTCTTGCCGTAATCCCACGAATGATCAACCCGCTTGAGGTAGCACGGCAAAAAAGAAAAGATATCAAACTGTATATCTGTTCAATGGTTTATTTCGCCGGGATATTGGCCGTATTGGCGCTTGAGTTTTTAGAAATACCCCTTTTTGATAAAATACTTTCCCGTTTAGTCTAGTTTCCGCAAGAAGTGTTATAAGGATACATAATGAGTAGAATTGAAAAAGCATTGGAAAAGGCCGCGTCCATTCGTAACAGTTCTGTCGAGCCAACACAAGAGCAACAAAGTGTCTTGCCGATATCTGCTGCAAAGCCCCACATAACTGCCGCTTATCCAACTACTTATAAAGCAATTTCTGCAGATAATCCGTTGCTTGTCTCTGTGACCGATCCTGCTTCACCAATTTCCGAAGAGTATCGTAAGCTTAAGTCCATGGTGGTCAATT
>JAYSLX010000014.1:0-9589 GCA_043725245.1 Geobacteraceae bacterium
AAACCTGCAAAACGATCGTCTTAAGACAAAGAACTTTTTCAAACATCCATGTGCTGCCTATGCGGCCTGATTCGCATGTTTAATTGCCGGAGTAATAACAACAGTCAGCAAACCGTTCGAACTATCCATATTTAATCCAATATCAATTACAACTACCACGCTGCCGTTTGCCATCACCGGCACGGTCTACAACCAGACTTTATCAGCAACCGGCGGCCTTGCACCCTATACCTGGTCGATCACTACCGGTGCCCTGCCTAATGGTCTCACCTTGAATGCTGCAACCGGCGTGATCTCCGGGACTCCGACCACAAACGGCACTTTCAATTTCACCGTCAAGGCAACCGATGCAAACGCATCATTTATCACTAAGCCCCTGACAATAGCCGTCTACTCTCCCTTGGTCGTCAGCACCTCTTCGCTGCCAGCCGGGACAGTCGGCACAGCTTACAGCCAGACCCTTGCCGCAACCGGCGGACTTGCTCCTTATACCTGGGCAATCACCGTCGGTGCTCTTCCAACTGGATTGTCTCTGAACAGTGCAACCGGTGTAATCAGCGGGACTCCAACTACGGTTGGGACAGTCAACTTTACCATTCAGGCAACAGATACGAACACAACATCAGCCAGCAAATCGCTCAGCATCTACACAAATTCCGCCACCTCCTCCACAATAAAATCCGGCAGTTCACAGGTATCGTATAACAGTCTCTCTGAGGCTTACTCTGCATCCTTGAGCGGAGATAACCTTCAAATCAAAGCAGTGACCTTGAATGAAAACATTGATTTCAATCGAGATGTACTGATTAATTTAAGAGGTGGTTTCAATCCGGATTTTACGGCACAAGAAGGCCATACGGTAATTAACGGATCAATCACAGTCAGTTCCGGATCAATTGTCATTGAGAACATAAGTGTCAAGTAAGGAATAAGCCTCTTTATTCGCAAAGATATGCTTGATGTGTATTAAGATTAAGCCCCGGCGACCAGAATGGTCAATGGGGCTTGTTATTTGAGGGAGGAGGAAAAGAACGAGCAGTAGGAAATGATTCGAACATCAGAATATAAGATTCAACGAGGTAAGGTCACCTGCCTGTCGGTCATCAATGCCTTGACTTGATAGCCGAGTTATCATATCATTTTCCTTTTAATTTTACTAAATTCCGTTGTCTGCAACCAGTATCAAGGGGACTGAAAACAGGATGTCTTGGAAGGCCATCGGCATATTCGATTCAGGGGTTGGTGGATTGACTGTTCTCAAGGAGATCGTCAAGGCACTTCCCCAGGAAGACACCGTATACCTGGGTGACACGGCGCGGGTTCCCTATGGGACAAAGTCTCCGGAGACAGTGGTCCGCTATTCCCGGCAGATAACGGAATTTCTGGTCAGCCGCGATATCAAACTACTGGTGGTGGCCTGTAATACCGCCTCTGCCGTGGCGCTTGATTCGCTCAAAGAGTCGTTTCCCATTCCTATAGTAGGGGTGATCGAGCCGGGTGCAAGGCGGGCGGTGGAAGTCACAAAGAGCCGCCAGGTTGCAGTGATAGGAACCGAGGGAACGGTCAAGAGCAGCGCCTACACCAAGGCTATAAAGCGGATAGCTCCCGATGTGCAGGTTGTCACCCGCGCCTGCCCGCTTTTTGTTCCGCTGGCTGAGGAGGGGTGGGTGGACAACGAAGTGGCGCGCCTCACTGCCAGGAGCTACCTGCAGGGTCTGCGTGAGGATGGTGTCGATACTCTGGTGCTTGGCTGCACGCATTATCCACTCCTTAAGGGGGTAATCGCCGAGGTTATGGGGACAGGTGTTACGCTGGTGGATTCAGCCGAGGAGACAGCACGGACCGTATCCGATATCCTGCAGGAGAAAGCCCTGCTTCGTCCCCCTGCCGAGCGGGGCAACCATCATTATTTCGTAACTGATGTGCCGGCAGGATTCATAAGGATGGGTAACCGTTTTCTCGGGGGAGAGTTTGGAGATGTCTATCAGGTGAGTCTGGAGCAGTACCTCCAGGATAGGGAAACAGCGGATGACAATGAATAATCGCCCTCAGCGGGGAAGCCGCCGGCTTCTCCTTGGCATTCTGCTCCTGACAGCCATTCTTGGTGGGTTGTTTGTCAGGAAGTATCTCGGGCGCCAGCCTCTGCCCCCGAAGGTTGCGGCTCCTGTCGCTCCTGGCGAGGGGGTACGGACCGTTACCCTCTTCTTTGCTTCGCCCGATGGGGCCGGTCTTGTTCGCGAGGCCCGCGAGATAGATCCGTGCACCGATCTGGCCGAGTGCGCCGAGGATGTGATCGGTGAGCTGATCAATGGCCCTCTTGGCGACCTTACGCCGACCCTGCCGGAAACCGCCATGTACCGAGGGGTGAACGTTGCCGGCGATCTGATGACCCTCGATTTTGGCAAGGAGTTGCAGGATGGAGTGGCAGCCGGCAGCAGTGCCGAGATGGCAGCGGTCTATTCTGTGGTAAACACCATTGCCCTTAATTTCCCCCAGGTAAAGCGGGTCAGTTTTCTGGTTGAGGGGAAACCAGTGGAGACGCTCAAGGGCCACCTGGATCTGCGGGAGCCGCTGTTGCCGGATTTTTCCCTCGAATGGAAAGGCATTATGCCGACAGCCGGTCCGGAATCCCAAAGGAGACAGCCATGAAAAAACCGATACTGGAGGCTCTCAAGGAGCGGGTTCTGGTTCTTGATGGCGCCATGGGTACGATGCTGCAGGAGCGCGGGCTGAAGCCCGGCCAGTCGCCTGAGGAGCTTAATCTCCTGATGCCGGACGTGGTGGCAGGGGTGCATCGCGAGTACCTGTCAGCCGGCGCCGACATTATCGTCACAAACACGTTCGGCGGGAGCCGGGAGAAACTTGCCCATTTCGGGCTTCAGGACCGGCTTGCCGAGATCAATGCTGCGGCAGTGAGGGTGGCCCTTCAAGTAGCGGGGGGTAGCGCCTATGTTGCTGCCTCGATAGGCCCTACCGGTCGTTTCGTGGAACCGGTCGGTGATCTTTCCTTCGACCGGATGGCGGAGATCTTCCGCGAGCAGGCGAAGGAACTAGTGGCGGCAGGTGCCGACCTGATTTCGCTTGAGACCTTTCTCGACATCAAAGAGATCAGGGTTGCGGTTATTGCCGTGCGAGAGGTCGCTCCGACGATCCCTGTCATTGCCATGCTGACCTTTGACGACAACGGCAGGAGTGTTCTCGGGACATCGCCTGAGGCCGCTGCTATAACCCTGGAGGCGGCAGGCGCGGACATTATCGGCTCCAATTGTGGGCTTGGCGTCGAGGGGATCTATGAGATCCTTGCAGCCATGCGGCGAGTGAGCCGGTTGCCGTTGATCGCTCAGGCCAATGCAGGGCTTCCGCAGCTCAGGGACGGTATGACGATCTTCCCGGCATCTCCCGAAGAGATGACCTTTTACCATGACCGCTTCCTGGAGCTCGGGGTGCGTGTTATCGGCGGTTGCTGCGGGACGACACCCGCACATATACGCGCGATGCGCGAGGCCCTGGCCGGCAAAGCCCAGGCATGGCGGCCTTCAGGTCCTCCTGATGGGGTTACCTTTCTTTCGAGCAGATCCGGGTATGTTGCCATAGGTGGTGACAACCCTGTCGCGATCATCGGTGAGCGGATCAATCCGACCGGCAAGAAGGGGTTCGTCTCAGAGCTTCACGAAGGAAAGATCTCCTATATCCGCCGTGAAGCGCTGGAGCAGGTTGCTGCAGGGGCAACTTTGCTTGATGTGAATGTGGGGACTCCCGGGATTGACGAGGCTGCTGCCATGGATCGGGCCGTCTTCTGTGTGACCGGCGCTGTCGGTGTGCCGCTGGTGCTCGACTCATCAAGCGCTGAGGCACTTGAGCGAGGGCTTAAGGCGGCTGACGGCAAAGTGCTGGTCAATTCCGTTTCCGGTGAAGAGAAGAGTCTCGCCAGGGTTCTGCCGCTGCTCAAGAAATATGGGGCGGCAGTCATCGGGCTCGCGCTCGATGAGCAGGGGATACCGGAGAGTGCCGAAGGCCGTCTTGCCGTGGCGGAGCGGATTGTTGAGGCTGCCGGCAAGGTTGGAATAGGGCGTAACGACGTGGTGATCGACTGCCTGACCCTGACCGTAAGCGCCGAGCAGAAGCGGGCAATGGAGAGCCTGCGGGCAGTCAGCCTTGTGAAGGAGCGGCTGGGCGTGAACACCGTCCTTGGCGTGAGTAATATCTCTTTTGGTCTGCCTGCCAGACCGAGAATCTCATCTACCTTTTTCGCCATGGCAATGGCTGCCGGACTCGATGCCGCCATTATCAATCCCAAGGAGCAGCCGATGATGGACGCCTTCCGTTCAGCTATGGTGCTGCTCAACCGGGACGACAATGCCGAAGCATATATAGATGCCTACAAGGGGGCCAATCAGTCGGCTTCGGCAGCCATCCCTTCTGAGACCCCGCAGGATATCCGCGGCCGTCTGGCTGCCGCAATCATTGGTGGCGACAGGGAGAACGTGGTCCCATTGGTTGAAGAGGCTTTTGCCCTTGGGCTGAACCCCCTTCAGGTGAGCAGTGAGGGGCTGCTCCCCGGTCTTGAGGAGGTGGGGCGGCGTTTCGAGAAAAACCAGGTATTTCTCCCCCAGGTTATGCGTTCTGCCGAAACCATGCAGACCGCCTTTGCGCGCCTCAAGCAGGAGATGGGGGGAGTGGCCATGGAGAGCAAGGGGAGGATCCTCATGGCGACTGTCGAAGGGGATATTCACGATATAGGCAAAAATATCGTCTGCACATTGCTTGAGAACCATGGTTTCGAGGTGATCGACCTTGGTAAGAACGTGCCGGCCGATCGGATCGTTGCAGAGGCAAAGGCTCGTCAGGTTGACGCTGTCGGTCTGTCTGCCCTTATGACCACCACCATGTCAGAGATGGAGAATGTGCTCGGCCGCCTGAGAGATTCCGGAGTCAAGACCTTCACCATGGTAGGGGGAGCAGTGGTGACCCAGGAGTATGCTGACCGGATCGGTGCGGATCTCTATGCCAAGGACGCCATGGCAGCTATTGCCCGGATCAAGGAGCTTCTTGCCAAACCCTGACGGTTGTTAGCGGAACGTATAAGACGGTGTTACGGTATTGCATCAATCCAACGGGTATGCTACGGTACCACCTACGTGATTTGACGGATTGCTTTGACGGGTGGTAAAACAGTATGATTGTAGGTTTTAATCACAACGTCATGTACAAGGGCGAGATCTACCATGTTCAGACCGAGGACAGTGGTATTGCTAACCCCCAGATCACGACGCTACTCTACCGCGGAGGGACTATCCTCGCTTCCAGGAAGATCAGTTACGCGGATATCATTAAGATTGAGAATCTTGAAAAAGTGGTTGAGGAGCTGATGCAGGATCAGCACAAAGAGCTGATGCGCAGTCTTAAGAACGGCGCATTCGACGACCGGATTGCAGCCGTCTGTTCCCAGCCTGATCTCAAAGAGGTTGCGGGGAGTAAGAGTTTGGATGATCTCCTCCTTGATTATCTTGTTTCCGGCAAAGAAAAATAATCCATCATGTTCCAAATAGAAAGGAACCGTTTCCTGTGAAAGAAACCATTGCGCAGCTTGAAGAAAAGGCCCGTAACCTGCGTGTCTCCATTGTCAAAACCCTTCATAGCTCACAATCCGGGCATACCGGAGGCTCGTTGTCTGCCATTGACATGGTGACGGTCCTCTATTTCCATTCGATGCGCCATGACCCTGCCAATCCGCAGTGGGATGGTCGTGACCGTTTTGTGCTCAGCAAGGGGCATGCGGCGCCTGCACTGTATGTTGCCCTGGCCGAAGCGGGCTACTTCCCCAAGGAAGACCTTATGATGCTTCGTCGCCTGGGCAGCCATCTTCAGGGGCATCCGGACAGCAAGGTGACGCCCGGTGTCGAGGTATGCACCGGGTCGCTTGGCCAGGGGCTTTCAATGGCCAATGGTATCGCCATGGGATTGAAGCTCGACAGAAGAGACAACCGGGTATATGCGATGCTTGGAGACGGCGAGCTGCAGGAGGGCCAGATATGGGAAGCTGCCATGGCTGCGGCACACTACCATTTGGATAATCTCTGTATCCTTGTGGACTGTAACGGTCTGCAGATCGATGGCGAGGTGTCGCGGATCATGGGGGTTGCTCCGGTTGCGGACAAGTTCCGTGCCTTTGGTTGGCACACCCTGGAGATCGATGGCCACGATATCGGCGCGATTGTCAGCGCCATTGACCAGTCCCGCACTCTTGTCGGCAAGCCGACCGCCATTGTTGCCACAACGGTGAAGGGCAAAGGGGTGTCGTTCTTCGAGAACAAGGCCTCCTATCATGGGGTTACTCCCAGCGATGAGGAGCTGCCGAGGGCTCTTGCGTGTCTTGGGTGTTTCGAAGACTGCGAGAAGACAATTAATTAATCAGCTGCCAATGAAAGGATACACGCACTATGAGCGGCATGATGGCCACCAGGGACGCCTACGGCGAGGTACTTGCCGAACTTGGAGCGGAAAACGATCAGATTGTAGTGCTTGATGCCGATCTCTCAGGATCGACCAAGACAGCACTCTTTGCCAGAAAGTTTCCGGAACGATTCTTTAATATGGGGATAGCCGAGGCCAATATGGTCGGCACAGCGGCCGGATTGGCGGCATATGGCAAGATTCCCTTTGTCTCAACCTTTGCCATCTTTGCCACTGGGCGGGCATGGGAACAGGTTCGTCAGTCAGTTGCCTACCCCAAGGCAAATGTTAAGCTGGTTGCCACACACGGCGGCGTGACAGTGGGGGAAGATGGCGGCTCGCACCAGTCTGTGGAGGATATCGCAATCATGCGCGCGATTCCGAACATGACAGTGATAGTCCCTGCCGACGGCCCTGAAACCAGGGCTGCAATTCGTGCTGTTGCTGCCTACCATGGGCCGGTCTATGTTCGCCTTGGACGGAACAAGGTGATGACCCTTTTTGCGGATGACCACCAGTTTGCAATCGGCAAGGGGTGCGAGCTGGTTGCAGGAAACGATCTGACTTTTGTGACGACCGGCCTCATGACGGCTCAGGCGGTCAAGGCCTCCGAGATTCTGAAGGTTCAGGGGGTTTCTGCCAGGGTCGTACACATGGGTACGATCAAGCCGCTTGACGGGGATATCCTTCTCAAGGCAGCCAAAGAGACCAGGCTCATCATTACCGCTGAAGAGCATTCCATTGTAGGCGGCCTGGGGGGCGCAGTGGCTGAGTTCCTTTCCGAGACATGTCCGGTACCGGTTCATCGGATCGGTGTGCGCGACCGTTTTGGTACCTCAGGCAAGGCCGAGGAGCTGCTCAAGTATTTCGGGCTGACCGCTGACGATCTTGTCGAAGCGGCACGGGGAGCCTTGGCGAGGCCCTGATGGTTTTTTCAGCACGTAACCGCTCCGGAGGATTCACCTATCTGGCTGCACTGGTCATGGTCATCATCATGGGGATCATGCTCGGGGCGATCGGCCAGACCTGGAGCACCGTTATGAAGCGGGAGCGGGAGGAAGAGCTTCTTTTCCGCGGGAAGCAGATCGTGGACGCGATAGCCCGCTACAATAAGGCCACAACTCGAATGAGGCAAAGTGGTGGGCCCCCGGTAATGCCACTTAAAGACCTAAGTGATTTGCTCAAGTTCCCAGGTAGTTTGGCCACGGTTCGCTATTTGCGCAGGGATCCCAAGAAGGAATACAATGACCCGATCACCGGCAAGGAGTGGAAGGTTATCACCGACCCGATTTTAGGGGTTGTCGGGGTGGTGAGCACGAGTGACGAGACCCCGCTCAGGCAGTCAAAGATCGGGGATATGTTCTTAATCCGCCCGGACGAGACCTATTTGACCACTATGTTCGGTACGTTTGAAGGGAAGACAAAGTACAGCGAATGGCAGTTCGTGTATGGGCTGGCACCGCAAGCAGTCTCCACCCAAGATTGGCGTAACTCTACTATAAGGTAAAACGATTGACGGCGCAGGAGGCTGGTTGATATTCAGGAGTCTTACAACCAGGGTCATTGTCATCTCGATCAGCCTTCTGGCCTTTGGCATCAGTCTGTTTGCATTCCTGAATCTCAAGCAGCAGCAGGCACAGCTCATCAACTCTGCGCGGGAAAACACCGACCTGCTTCTTCGCACAGTTGAAGCGAGCATCTATAACTCGATGCGCATCGGCAATACAGAGGATGTTCAGGTCATCCTGGAGATGGTCGGCCAGAATCCCAAGCTCACCGGGGTGCGGATATTTCATCCTCACGGCCTGGTGCTTCGCTCGTCACACCCCAGTGAGGTTGGCAAGCCAGTTGACAAAGCTGATTATCGACTGTTCCTGCAAAACAAAAAGGAAGGGATATTCACGGTAGAAGGGCTTGGCGATGTACTCAAGATGATCAAGCCGATCTACAACGAAGAGAATTGTCATACCTGTCATGGCCCCAAGTCCAGGGTGATCGGGGTTCTGAATGTCAATTACTCCCTTTCTGAGACCCAGAAGCGGATGATTGAGGCAACCCAGCTTTTTTTCGTTTCAACCGCTGCAATAATTGCCTTTCTCTCGATAACTATCTCTTTGGTACTGCTGAAGTTTGTACGCAAGCCGCTCAAGCTGCTTGTGGGCAATATGGCCAAGGTTGAGGAAGGTGACCTTTCGGTCAGAATGAACTACATGGGCAGGGATGAGGTCGGGCGGCTGGCCAACAGCTTTGATTCAATGGTCGATCGTCTGGATACTGCCAAGAAGGAGTTGGAGCAGTTCCATTTTCATCAGATGGAACGTGCTGACAGGCTTGCTTCTGTCGGAGAGATGGCAGCCGGCATAGCCCATGAGATCAAAAACCCGCTTACCGGTATAGCTGCAGCGATCAGCATAATCAAGGAAGATTACGCCACCTCCGACCCGCATCTGGAAATCCTGAATGAGGTGCTCGAACAGATAAAGCGTCTCGACAAGACAGTAAACGACCTGCTTTTTTTTGGGAAACCGTCTCAGCCGGAACTCGATTTTTCCGACGTCAATACGATACTCAAGAAAACCCTGGTTTTTGCTTCCCAGTACAAGGGGGGTAAGCATGTAGAGAAGGAGCTTGTTCTCGACGAAGGACTCCCCCCGGCATATGTCGATCCAAAACAGATTCAGCAGGTCTTTCTGAATCTGATACTTAATGCTTTTCAGGCAATGCCGAACGGGGGGGTCATCTCTCTGTCAACGGCACAACGTGAGGATGAAGGGAAGTCCTGGATCAGGATTGTTATTGCCGATTCTGGGGAAGGGATACCTTCCCCCGTTCTAGACAAGCTCTTTACACCGTTTTTCACCACAAAGGCTCAGGGTACCGGTCTGGGGCTGGCTATTTGCCACAAGATCATCACGCAGCACGAAGGGATAATCTCCGTTTCCAGCGAAATTGGCAAGGGTACCCGGTTTATTATCGATCTGCCATCGGTGGAGGATGGCCATCCCCTTTATCCGGCAGAGCATCAAGCTGAATCTTCATCAGACCCAAAGGAGTAACAATGAGAAAAACACGTATCCTCGTTGTCGACGACGAGCACCTTATCCGATGGTCGCTCGAACAGAACCTGAAGAAACAG
>JAYSLX010000015.1:0-5198 GCA_043725245.1 Geobacteraceae bacterium
CGTCAGAAAGCCCTCCACAACCCGGGGGTCAAACTGGCTGCCGGCATTGGAATAGAGTTCCTCCAGTGCCTCGCGCATAAGGAGCGCACTCCGGTAAGGGCGTTCCGACGTCATAGCATCAAAAGCATCGGCAACCGCCAGTATACGGGCCTCCAAAGGAATAGCCAACCCCTTCAGACCATAGGGGTAGCCGGTGCCGTCAAAGCGTTCGTGGTGGTGAAGGATAGTCTGGGCCTCAAGCTTGAGCGACTTGATAGAGTCGATCATATCAGCCCCCAGAACTGGATGCTGGCGTACGAGGGACTGTTCCTCTGATGTGAGAGGACCTTCTTTCCTCCAGACATGGTCGGGAACATAGATTTTCCCTATATCGTGCAGCAACGCAGCCTGTTCCAGAGAGTCGAGTTCTCCCGGGCAAAGCCCCATGGCTCGACCGATTTTGACGGCAAACCCGGCAACCCTTGCCGCATGTCCGGTTGCATAGGTATCATTCGCATCCAGAGCAGCTGCTATAGATTGAATGCTCGATAGATGGGCCTCTTCAAGCCGGGTATTTCCCTCCATCAGCTGGACCTTTTCCCCGGCCAGTTCCCAGTTTCGCTTCATCTGACGGAGACGTGCCGACCGCTCCAAATAGGTAAGCACGAAATACATGAGACACATCGCAACAGCGATGACACCGGCAGCTTCCAACTTCGCCAGACCGAGGTACCCTGTGAGACATAACCATATGACGCAGCTGCCAATGGTCAGCACTGCCATGCAGTTGGTGGGAAAGTTATCGGCAAGTATTTTATACCGCACAAAGAGCTCCTTGCTGTTATATATCCAACCTTATCGACTACACGAAAGATAACTTAAGCATGAAATTTCTGTGCCTTACGGGTCAAAAGAGTGACACTGCCCGGCAATGCGAAGCATGGGGGAGGAACAACTATTGAGGGTAAGATGAAACGGGATACAGGGGGAGGAGGAGAGATAAAAAATAGGTTAAAGCGTCAAATAGCTGTCATCTGAAAATGTTACTGAAAATTTACGTTTTTCACTTCTTCATCAGCTTCCCCCTGAGCTGCCCGCAGGCTGCTGAAATATCCCCCCCCCGGCTTTCTCGGGTAATGACTGTTACATGCCGGTCAATCAGGTATTTGTGAAATGCATCGATTGCAGCCCTTGTAGGTGCCTTGAATCCGCATGATTCGTATTCGTTGAACGGAATGAGATTGACCTTGTTGGGAATATCGCTGATAAGCTGCAGGAGACGTCTGGCATCATCCAACGAATCGTTAACCCCGCCCATCATGACATATTCGATGGTTATCTTCCGCCTGGAAGGGAGAGGGAAGTCACGGCACGCCTGCAGGAGCGCCTTTATCGGATACCTTCGGTTAACCGGCATGATCCTGTCGCGAAGTTCGTCCGTCGTTGCGTTAAGCGACACGGCAAGATTAATGGTGACCTGTCGTCCCAGTTCCGCCATCTGCGGTACCAGGCCGCTTGTAGAGACAGTGACCCGGCGGTTTGATAACTGGAGGCCATTTCCGTCCAGCATAATCTGTATCGCCCTGACAACATTCTCCAGGTTGTGCAGAGGCTCTCCCATCCCCATGAAAACAATGTTGCGGATCTCCGCATCACGTCGCACTGCGCAGACCTGATTAATTATTTCCGCGGTCGTAAGGTTACGGGAGAGGAGAAATGTACCGGTGAGACAGAACTCGCAGGCCATGGCGCAGCCTACCTGTGAAGAGATACAGAGTGTATTCCGCCCTTCGTCCGGTATAAGTACCGACTCTATTGACTCGCCATCATCGAGGGTAAAGAGGTATTTACGCGTGCCGTCACTCCCGACCTCCACCGTGGTAGGTGCAAGGTTGCTGACAAACGCTGTGGTCTCAAGCTCCAGGCGAAGGTCTCTGGACAGGTTGGTCATCTCGGCAAAAGAGCGGGCGTCCTTCTGATAGAGCCACTTGAATATTTGCGTAGCCCGAAAACGCTCTTTGCCTTTCCCGGAAAGCAGCTGCTCCAGTTCAGGGAGAGAAAAATTCTTTATGTCAATAAGCTGTGCCATGGGTATCCAGACAGGAAAAGCCCCCGTAGATGCGAGGGCTTTTCCTGGGTTTCCATCGATATAAAGGAACGTTAGACCAGTTCCAACGCGCTGAAGAAATAAGGGATCTCGAAGGCTGCTGTTTCCGGTGCATCAGAGCCATGCGACGAGTTCTCTTCAATATTCTTGGCAAATTCCCTGCGGATGGTTCCAGGCTCGGCATTTGCCGGGTTGGTAGCCCCCATGAGCTTCCGCCAGTCGGCAATGGCGTTTTCCTTCTCAAGAGCCATCACGATCACAGGGCTGCGTGACATAAATGTACAGAGGCCGCCAAAGAAGGGTCGTTCCGTGTGTACATAATAGAACCCTTCGGCCTGGGACTTGCTCAGGTGGATCTTCTTCATGCCGACAATCTTGAAGCCGGCCTCTTCGATCTTGGTAATTATTTTGCCTGCGAGGTTGCGCTCAACCGCGTCGGGCTTGATAATGGCAAAAGTTCTTTCCATAGTTCCTCCAGAATATCGTTAATCTTCGTCCGCTGAACGAGGGTTTCTGATAGCAGCAATAGCGGCGGAAGTCAAGGGTTGGCAGATAAAGAAAGGCCTGCAGGGCTTATGCCTGCAGGCCATCTTATCAGTACAGGTCCGGAAAAGTAAGGATTCTACTTGTGGCCGGGAGCTGCAGGAGCTGCAGGAGCCTGCTGAGCTGAAGACATAGGCTTCTGTGCCTCAGGAGCCTTCGGAGCCTCAACTGCCGGAGCCGGAGCCGGAGCTTCTTCCTTCTTCTTGCAACCGGCAGTGAACGCCAGAGCCAGAGTAAGACAAAGTGCAAGGGAGATCATTTTTTTCATGGACGTTTTCACCTCTTTTCTTTTTTAATTAACCATAATCGCGCACAGCGTATGGCATTTACATCGTAACGACAGCGAAATATACTACCATCGCCGCAAAAGTCAAGATATTTTTGCACTAGATTTTAATTTAATATCTTGATCATTTCAAGTGGTTACAAATATAAAACTGCATACTGTACATTCATATTGCGGACAAATATTCCTTACTGGTAAAAAACTTCACATTAATTAATGCTATGTACCAAGGCAGAACATTTCAATATTCACTTTCTTCCCCATTGGAAACTCGCATATCGCAAGGTATCACTTGTCAAAGGTCATCGGTGTATAGTAGATTAGCTCACCCTTAGCAATCACCAGCGGAGGTTCGGAATGGCAAAACAGTTATTTATAAAAGATGAGAAGCGTCTACTATTGCAAATTGCCCGAGAAGCTATCGTTTTTTACATAACCACAGGCGCTATAACGGGGCGCGAGGTTAAATCAGAGAAACTTCAAGCACAACATGGGTGTTTCGTCACCATTAAGAGCGAAGGCAAGCTTCGCGGCTGCATAGGCAACTTCACCTCTGAAATCCCACTCCACCAACTGATCAGGGAAATGGCCGTGGCTGCAGCAACCAAGGACCCCCGTTTTTACCCGATGAAAAAAAAGGATCTGGAAAATTTCTCCCTTGAGATATCAGTCATCTCCCCCTTGCAGAAGATCACCGGCATTGATGAGATCAAGGTCGGCTCTCACGGCATCTACATGGAGAGAAATGTCCACCGTGGAGTACTCCTTCCACAGGTTGCAGCCGAATACGGATGGGACAGGGAGACCTTCATCCAGCAGACTGCACTCAAAGCAGGCATGGGAAAGGACGACTGGAAGGAAAATACCGACATCTACATCTTCAGCGCCGAAGTCTTTAATGACGCTGAGATGGAGATAAAAAGAAAGTAATTACCCCTGCCGTCCAGATCTAATACCTACCTGCAATCAGGTTGACACTTTGTAGACCTCCGAGGTTTTGAAAACCTCGGAGGTCTACCTTTTCTTTAATGGAATTATGTATATCCACCTGATTCAAGAAATTCTAAAACTAAGGGGAGATGCCGAAGCATCTCCCCTTTCCCAATACTACTGAGCAAACATTTTGGAAATTACTGGCGACCACCTGCAGCAGCCCACTTCTCGAGCATTGCTGTAGTAACCGACTTCGGACGCTCAATAGCATAGCCGAGACCGCGGTCCCATGTGATGTTGGCCATGCAGCCGAGTGCGCGACCTACGCCGAAGAGCACGGTGTAGAAGTCCCACTCCTTGAGGCCATAGTACCACTGGATAACGCCGGACTGTGCATCAACGTTCGGCCAGGGGTTCTTGGTCTTGCCGTGCTCGGTGAGAACAACCGGGGCAACTTCAAAGATCATGGAAACAACCTTGAACAACGGGTCGTCTCTGAGACCCGGGGTATTCTGACAGAACTCACGCTGTGACATGTAGCGCGGGTCGGTCTTGCGGAGAACGGCGTGGCCGTAACCCGGAATGACCTGACCGGCGTTGAGTGTATCCCAGAGTGCCTTGGTGATGAGTTCCTTGGTCGGCTCGACGTCTTTGCAGTACTTCTCCTGGAACTTCATGGTCCAGTCGAGAACTTCCTGGTTGGCAAGGCCGTGCAGCGGGCCTGCGAGGCCGCACAGACCTGCAGAGTATGCATAGTAAGGATCGGAAAGAGCCGAATGCACGAGGTGAGTTGTGTGGGCTGAGACGTTTCCGGACTCATGGTCGGAGTGCAGGATGAAGTACATACGGGCAACGTCCTTGTACTCTTCACTCTGGCCGATCATGTGGGCAAAGTTTGCGCCCATGTCAAGTTTTGGATCGATGGCAATCTGCTTGTCACCACGGAACTTCAGGTTGTAGATGAAGGCGGAGACTACGGGGATACGGGCCACGATGTCGCAGGCATCTTCGTAGACATATTCCCAGGCGGTCATCTTGTTGAACTTGCCGGAGTTGTAGAAACCGGCAAATTTGGAGTCTTTCTGCAGGGCCAGCATGGCAACAGAAAGCATGACCATCGGAAGCTGTCACGCGGCAAGGCGCGCAGGGCATCAAAAACGTACTGAGGAACGATCTGGCGTGTTTTCCACTCGGCAACAACTTCGGCAACCTGAGCATCGGTCGGGACGTCGCCGATCAGTAGTAAGTACCAGAAGGACTCAACGGTCGGATAGGCAGAACCGGCGGCCTTGGGCAGGGCTGCAAAGGTCTCGGGGATGGTCATGCCGCGGAAACGGATGCCTTCCTGTG
>JAYSLX010000016.1:0-4668 GCA_043725245.1 Geobacteraceae bacterium
CATGGCCGTCTTGGCTGTAGCTCACCTTGACGCCTTCGGTCAGCAGGCGGTGGAATGTCTCGTTGTTGGCAAGGAGTTCGGGGGAATGGATGCGTTCGACTTCTTTGATGGCTTCTTGCTGAGCTGATGCGGGAATGGATGGGTTGATGCGCCGCACCGCAGTACGCAGGCGTTCGGTCAGCAGCACGTCATCGTAACGGCTTCGCTCAGGACTTTCGGCATCGGGGGCAATCTCCGGGGCATAAACAGAGGAATAACCGAGCCGTTCAAAAAGCTTGATAGCAAAGGCTTCAATGGCATTTTCAGTTAAGCGTTCCATTAATGATTATTCCCCTGAGACTATTGAGCTGCTACGCAAGCTGCACAATCTGATTCAGACATACGCAACACTCGGCAAAATGGCTGTCAGCCAGGCGTTTAAGAGGGTGTGGCGATGACTTGCGGCTACGCCAGTCGAAGGATTTAGGTTGGTGACAAAGCACATAGCTGGTCTTTTCCGCCTTCTTGCCACGAGCTTCACCAACAGTCACCGCAAACGGATTGTCGGCGTTGTACTCCGCTGTAGTCATGGGCAGACCGATAACCAATGATGTGCGTTCGTTAAAGGCGCGTGGCGATAGTACCAGAAATGGATGCAGGTCGCGCATCTCGTTACCGGCTTGAGGGTTGCAGTTTATCCAGATGATATCCTGCCGCTCCGGCACCCAAGGCTGTTTCGCAACAGTAACCGGCTTTAAGGGCGTTACCATTTTTCAGCCCCCAACGGTTCGGCTGCCATCGCTTCTCCGCCATGTCTAGCCACGTCAAACAGGTCCAGTCGTTGTTCAAGAGTCAGCGAAGTATTATCAAAAGGGGTGATGACGACACGCCCGTCATCCTCTACGGTAACCCGAACCCGTTGATCGACATGGAGATGGGCTTTACGCGCGACATTGACCGGCAAACGCACCCCCAGATTATTGCCCCACTGCTTCAGATCAAGAACCGCTTCTATCTGTGACATGATTATTCTCCTGCGCTGCTATTGTTTAAACATAGTTTAAACAATGAACTCGCTCAAGTCAAAGCAAAATAATCCGGGCTATTCCAATCAGCATCTCTCTTGTGCAGCCTGCTCTCTCGCCAGGTTCTAATTGTCGTGACACTGTTACGACAATCCATTTACCATATCCGACGACACCCGCACTTCACCGCTCATCAGCTTGGGCAGGAGGGTGTCGCGAAGTTTTTCGAGGGTGCGGATTTGCATGAAGATTTATTTGTGTCTATTTGATACTTGGCAATACTGGCTCTTATAGATTCTTATTGATACTCATGATTTATTAGAGCGTAACAGACTGTTATTAAAGACATTATTCATATTAAGCATAAGAGGGTCTCTTATAAATCAGTATTTTTCTCATTTTAAAAGAATCCATTTTGATTGAGCATCCGAACCACTACTTAATTATTTATCAATCTCTTTGCGCAGCCTGTTCTCTCGCCAGTTCAATGGCCAGGTGCAGGCGGGAGCGCAACATCTCAATCGGTGGCAGCTCCGTCAGATACTCCGCAACGCGGATAGATTTTTCGTCCAGTTGCAGCAGTTCCACCTGCTCGGCATCTGCACCGGCGCACAGGATCAGGCCGATGGGAGATTCTTCACCTGTTGCCCGCTCGTGCTTGTCCAGCCAGCGAAGATACAGCTCCATCTGGCCGGTATGGGCCGGTTGAAATGCTTCCAGCTTCAGTTCAATGGCGACCAGCCGCCGCAGAAAACGGTGATAAAAAAGCAGATCGAGATAAAAGTCGTCCTTGCCGACGCTCATCCGTTTCTGGCGAGCCACAAAGGTAAAACCGCTCCCCAGTTCCAGCAGAAACCTTTCCATCTCCCGCAGAATGGCGCTCTCTAGGTCTTTTTCGCTGAATGCACCTTGCAAGCCGAGAAAGTCCAGCAGATAGGGGTCACGAAACACCATATCGGGGGTCATCTGCCCGTCGCGCAGGTTTTCCAGCTCGGCCTTGATAACAGCTTCGGTGTTTTTGGAAAGCGCGGTGCGTTCATACAGCATCCCGCCAATCTTCTGCCGCAAGGTGCGAACGGACCAGCGTTCCACCCGGCACATCTCGGCGTAAAACTCGCGGGCAAGGATATCTTTTATCGGCAGTAACGCCAGAAAGTGCGCCCAACCCAATTGTTGTAGCAGTGATACAACAATTGCTTCGTCAGGAAAAAGTTCAGCAAAACGGACCATTCGGGTGATCGCCGAGTAACTGAAACCATTACCGAATTCTGTCACCAATTCTTGCGACACTGTCGCAAGAATCTTTTTACCGTACTCAGCGCGACCTTCAGTCAGATTTTCAGTTTCGATACGCCTGCCAAGCCGCCAGTAAAGCAGCGTCTGCTCGGCGTTGGCGACCATGGCCACCCGTTGGCGGGCAGAGTGTATCAGATCGCGCAGATCGGCAAGGATACCGGTTGCATCAACGGCAACAGCGCCGTGCGGGCGGGTGACGGCGGCTTTACTCATGGCTCTGCTCCTTCACCCGCACTTCGCCGCTCATCAGCTTGGGCAGGAGGGTGTCGCGAAGTTTTTCGAGGGTGCGGATTTGGTTGTAGTTTTTTTCGATTTTGTCCCATGAAATACTTGCCAATGCAGCAAACCCTCCAATCTTTTCTTTTGGCGGCAATCGAAATTGAATAGAAGCAATATCTAAAGGTTTTAGCGAAGGGTAAGTTGAAGTGGATCCTTCTGCGACGGAATGCAGATGCTCTGTCATTTCGTCAGTTGTTAATAGCAGATAAATGAAGTGAGGATCAATTTTTGAGCAAGTAAGAACACAAAAGCCAGTAGAGACGATCAGATTATCAATGGGATGCTTTATAATCCCATAGTGCTTTTGATTGGGTCTTACAGTCGATATCAATACGTCGTTGTGCTGTACGATTCGCATTGCCCTGCTCGGTGCTTGTTTCAGTTCATAAGTCTGATAACTCTCAAATCTACCTTCAGTCAAAGAGCCGGTATCCAAGTATTCAATAGTTTTATGTGGGTATCCTTTACTGATGCTGACGGCATTTACATCAACAAAATCCACGACTTTTACCTCCTCCCAATCCTCCCCCGCCTCAACCACAAACCACTGCCGGAAAAGCGTTTCCGCCATGGCTTCGAGGGTGGCATTTTGCCGGTGCAGCAGGTCGATTTTGTCGTCCAGGCTGCTAAGAACGGAGGCGATGACTTTTTGTTCGGGGAGAGGAGGAAATTTAACATCCTCTTGATGTACATCGTTTCTATTCACACCGGGGACAGCACTTTTGTCGCTGTATTTCTCCCAATCTATCTGTTTAAGAAAATAGTAGACAAAGAGTTCATCGTTCCCCTTGAAATCTTGCACATATAAGGTCGTATTTAGCGGCCAGTATGGCGATCTTGAGAAAAAAATTTGTCCAATAGTGCCGTATCGCCCAGTAATTACGCCTGGGCCATCACACATCTTCGCCCTGTGATAGCCAGAAACTCCAGAAGAGGAATAAATCGGGATGTTCCCAAGTATGCGACTTTGTGAAGGCAAGTCATATCCACGTTTTAAATTAATCAGCGTGCCAAGCGTTGTTGCCTTCCACCCACTCATACCATCACCCGCGCCAGATTCTCGACAATCGCCTGATTCAGCGCCGCTTCCTCCTGCAACTGCGCCTCAAACTCAGCTTTTAGAGCAGAAAACCGCTCCTTAAAATCAAAATCATCCTCGTCATCAGGCAGCCCGACATACCGCCCAGGCGTCAGCACATAATCCAGCTCTTTAACCCGTTCAATCGGTGCGGAACAGCAGAAGCCTTTCACATCTTCATACGTCCCGTCCGGGTTCCGCCAGTTGTGGTAGGTGTCGGTAATCTGCTTGATGTCGTCATCGGAGAGTTCGCGGGTGCGGCGGTTGATGAGGTGCCCCAGATTGCGGGCATCGATGAACAGAATCTCGCTACTGCGGTTTCTGAATTTACCGTTGTTCCGGTTACGGCTCATAAACCACAAGGCAGCGGGAATCTGGGTATTCAAAAACAGCTTGGCGGGCAGGTTGACGATACAGTCAATCAGATTGCCCTCTTCAATCAGGGAGCGGCGGATGTCGCCTTCGCCGCTGGTCTTCGAGGTGAGCGCTCCTTTTGACAACACAATTCCGGCCTGTCCGCTGGGAGCCAAATGATAGATGAAGTGCTGCAGCCAGGCGAAGTTGGCATTGCCTGCGGGAGGTACGCCGTATTTCCAGCGGCCATCCTTGCGCAACAGATCGCCACTCCAGTCGCTGTCATTGAACGGCGGGTTGGCAATGACGTAATCGGCCTTGAGATCTTTGTGGGCATCGTTCAGAAAGGAACCTTCGTTGTTCCATTTAACCTGCGAGCTATCAATGCCGCGAATGGCAAGATTCATCTTCGCCAGCCGCCAGGTAGTCTGGTTGCTTTCCTGCCCGTATATGGAAATATCGTTGATACGCCCCTGGTGCTCATCGACAAACTTTTCCGATTGCACAAACATCCCGCCGGAACCGCAACAGGGGTCAAAAACCCGCCCTTGATACGGCTCAAGCATGTTTACCAACAGTTCGACGATGCTGCGCGGTGTGTAGAACTGCCCCCCCTGTTTGCCTTCTGCCAGAGCAAACTCGCCGAGAAAATACTCA
>JAYSLX010000017.1:0-6166 GCA_043725245.1 Geobacteraceae bacterium
TTACTTCAACCTGCGGAACGCCGCGTGGCGCCGGGGGAATGCCGGTCAGTTCGAAGTTGCCGAGTGTCTTGTTGTTGGTCGACATCTCACGCTCTCCCTGGAGGACATGAATGGTAACCGCCGGCTGGTTATCCGCAGCTGTCGAGAAGACCTGACTCTTCCGGCAGGGGATGGTAGTGTTCTTTTCTATCAGGCGGGTCATCACTCCACCCAGTGTCTCGATCCCCAGCGAAAGCGGGGTTACGTCCAACAGGAGCACATCCTTAACATCGCCCTTGAGGACTCCGCCCTGAATGCCGGCACCGATGGCCACGACTTCGTCAGGGTTGACTCCCTTGTTTGGCACCTTGTTGAAGATATCCTGAACCCGCTTCTGTACAGACGGCATCCGGGTCATACCGCCGACCAGAATCACCTCGTCGATCTCAACAGGGGATAGGCCTGCATCCTTAAGAGCAGTCCTGCATGGCCCCTCCAGCTTGTCCAGCAGATCTGCACAGAGGGCCTCCAGCTTGGCCCGGGTAAGCTTGAGGGTCAGGTGTTTCGGCCCGCTGG
The DNA here is from genome assembly GCA_043725245.1 of Geobacteraceae bacterium. GTDB lineage: Bacteria > Desulfobacterota > Desulfuromonadia > Geobacterales > DSM-12255 > Geoanaerobacter. The sequence goes on from JAYSLX010000017.1 coordinate 556, forward strand.
CATCGGCAGTGATGAAGGGAAGGTTGATGTCGGTCTCAAGAGAGGTGGAAAGCTCGCACTTGGCCTTTTCAGCCGCCTCCTTTAAGCGCTGCAGGGCCATCTTGTCGCTACGAAGGTTAATACCCTGGTCTTTCTTGAACTCGTCGGCGATCCAGTCAATAACCTTCTGGTCGAAGTCCTCGCCGCCAAGGAAGGTATCGCCATTGGTCGCCTTAACCTCGAAGACGCCGTCCCCAAGCTCCAGAATGGAGATGTCAAAGGTCCCTCCGCCAAGGTCGAAAACCGCAATCTTCTCGTCCTTCTTCTTATCCAAACCATAGGCCAGTGCCGCGGCAGTCGGCTCATTAATGATCCGAAGGACATTCAATCCTGCGATTTTTCCCGCGTCCTTGGTGGCCTGGCGCTGAGAGTCGTCGAAATAAGCAGGCACTGTGATGACTGCATCGGTAACGGTCTCGCCCAGATAATCCTCGGCAGTCTTTTTCATCTTCTGTAGGATCATGGCCGAAATCTCTGGGGGTGAGAACCTCTGTCCGCGGGCTTCTACCCATGCATCGCCGTTGTCTGCCTTTACAATCTTGAAAGGCGAAATGGCTATGTCCTTGCGGACCGCGTCCGAGTCGTATTTGCGACCGATCAGACGCTTGATGGCAAAGAGTGTGTTCTCAGGGTTGGTGACCGCCTGGCGCTTGGCCTGCTGCCCTACAGGACGTTCGCCGCTTTCGGTGAGAGCTACCATGGACGGAGTTGTTCGGCTCCCTTCCGAGTTGGCTATGACAACCGGTTCCCCCCCCTCCATGATGGATACGCAGGAGTTAGTGGTCCCGAGGTCGATACCTATTACTTTGCTCATGTGCTTCCTCCTTCAACGTGTATGGTTTCCATTCATCAAACTAGGCATCCCCTTGACAAAAAACAAGGGGTAACTGATTTTTTTATGCAACCCGCAAAGCGAGCCAAAATCGACTGCTCTACTTTGCCACCGTGACCATTGCCGGGCGCAGCAGCCTCTCATTCAGCATGTAACCCTTCTGATAGACCTCGACAACCGTGTTCGCCGGCTGATCAGAGGACTCTATCTGCCCCATGGCCTGATGAAGGGCCGGATCAAAAGGGGTACCCTTATCCGCTTCAGCTACGGTCACTCCGAATCTTTTCAGGGAAGACATCAGTATATCGAGGGTCATCCGTACACCGGTGATAACCGGATCCATGGTATCACAAACGGTATGGGCCAAGGCCCTTTCCATGTTGTCAATGGCTGGCAGGATCTCCAGAATCAGGCTTTCGTTGCCATATTTCTGGATCTCCTCTTTCTCCTTCTGGACCCGTTTCCGGTAGTTTTCAAGGTCTGCCCGTTCACGGACGAACTTGTCCCAATTACCAGCGGCCTCTGCGTTCTTTGCAGCAAGGGACTCCTCCAGCTCCTTTAGCCGGAGATCCGGCGAGTCAGTGACTGCCGCATCGCAAGGCTGCTGGAGAGTATCATGGGTCTCTGCCTGCTCTACGCCTTGCTTATCTTTTTCTTTATGTTTTTTCTTTTCCACGGTCAGATAACTCCTTTATGCCTTGCTGCAAGGCTCTCTCTAACCTTCCAGAAGGCGGCTCACCAGCTTGGCAGTATAATCAACGACAGGGATAACCTTGGCATACCCCATACGCGTTGGGCCTATAACCCCAAGGACACCCAGGGAGTTTCTACCGGTCCGATAGGTGGAGGTGATGAGGCTGATTCCGGACATATGGGAAAGGCGCGATTCGGCCCCTATGAAAATATTGATGCCTTCAGCTTCCATGCAGCGGTCCAGAAGGTTTACCAGCTGCCCCTTCTCCTCGAAGGTCCGAAAGATCTCTTTCATCCGCCCAACATCGGCAAACTCGGGGAGCTCCATAATATTGGTCTGCCCCTCAAGAAAAACCTCAGAGTCCACATCATCAAGGGTCTGCTGAGAAAGTGAAATGGCATTGGCCATCATCTGGTCGTACCGTACTTTCTCGTTTTCCATCTCTTCCACGAGACGGCTTTTAACCTGGGCAATGGACAAACCTTGCAGCAGCCCGTTGAGATAGTTATTCATCTGTTCGAGATCAGAAAGTACAATCTCGTCAACGGATTCGATAATCTTGTTTTGAACGGTGCCGGTCTGCGCGACCAGGATTACCAGTATTCTGCGGCCTGAAAGCTTTACGAACTCTATATGGCGCAGTACCGCTGCGTTGAAACGCGGAGCTACCACCACACCCATGTAGTGGGAAATCGAAGAGAGTATTCGGCTGGTGTCACGCAGGACCGAGCCTATATCCCTGCCGTCGATACAGCAGCGGCGACGGATCTCCTCCCTTTCATTCCGGCTAACCCGTCGCACCGCAAGGAGCGAATCGACATACAGCCGGTAAGCCTTGTCGGTTGGCACGCGGCCTGCGGAGGTATGAGGAGAGGTAAGGTACCCCATCTCCTCCAGATCAGACATGACGTTTCGCACCGTTGCCGGAGAGAGGGCTAAAGGGTGACGACGCGAAATAGTCCTGCTCCCTACCGGCTCGGCGGTCAAGATATAATCCTCGATAATTGCTTCGAGGATCAGTTTGCTTCTGTCGTTGAGAACATCCAGCATGGGGGCACCGAAAAAAAATTAGCACTCGCTACAACGGAGTGCTAAAGATGCTGATAACTTAATTACCGCTGTCCACTTTGTCAAGGCATTTCACGAAAATTTGCTGCTAATAGGGGCTTTGTCAGACAAACTCAGCAAAGAGCTGATTGGCCAGGAGAACCCCTTTCCCGGTGAGGCACAGGCGGTTATGGTGCTCAACCAGGAGCCCATTGGCAAGGTGGCGCTGCACTACTCCGGGGAATGCCTCGCTGAGCGATTCCCCGAACTCGTCCCGGAATCCTGCCAAATCGACACCATCCAGCAACCTGAAGCCGAGGAAGAGTGCCTCGCCCATGGCTTCATACTTCGACAGCTCCACAACCCCACCTTCTCCAGGAGAATTGCCGAGCGATACCTGTCGGCAGTACTCCCCGATGTCTGAAGGATTTTGAAAGCGTTGACCGTAACCAGGGTCACGCAGGAATGAGTGTGCAGCAGCGCCAAACCCCAGATAGCTGCCGCGGTGCCAGTAAACCTGATTATGTTGGGAGCGGTAACCCGGACGTGCAAAATTGGCGATCTCGTAATGCTCAAAACCGGCGTCACGGAGCATCTCAATGGTCACCTCGTACATCCTGGCGGAGTCGTCATCCCTGGGGAGCGACAACTCCCCCGCCTGTGTCATTGCCGCAAACCTGGTACCATTCTCGATGGTCAGACCATATGCAGATATATGCCCCGGGCAGAGGCTCATGGCATCCGTGAGGCTCTGCTCCCAATGGGCAAGGGTCTGGCCAGGGAGGGAGTGCATTAGGTCGATCCCCAGGTTGTTGAAGCCTGCCTTTTGCGCCATGCGGACGGCCTCTCTGGCCTCTTCTGCGGTATGGACCCTTCCCAAGAGCTTGAGCATCCGGTCGTCCAGTGACTGAACCCCTATGGATAGACGATTTACACCCGCCGCACGATAACATGTCAGGCTCTCCAACGTAACGGTGCCGGGATTGGCCTCCAGAGTCACCTCTGCATCAGCAACAAGACCGTAGAGCCGGCGAGCCGCGGCCATTATTTTTTCCACCAGCTCCGGCGCAAGGAGCGATGGCGTCCCGCCGCCGAGGTAGAGGGTACCTGCCTCTGAAGGTTCAGAGAGCGACTTTGCGCGGAGCTCCATCTCCTTGATCACCGTGGCAACGTAGTCAGGAGGTGCTGCGGGTGAATCTGCAACCGACGCGAAGTCGCAGTAGTTACACTTTTTGACGCAAAAAGGAATGTGGATGTATATCGAAGCCTTCATTTTTACGATGATATGGCATGGGAACTTAAAAAGTCCATGTTAAATCTGGTTGAAAAGTGGATATGGAGAAAGTAGAGTGGCTCTTCAAATGCTTGCAACCCCCAATCGAGTCCAAGGAGGCTGATCATGTCGCGAACGATCCGTGCTGCCGCAATACAGTTCAACATTCGGTTAGGCGATATAGATGCCAACGTGAAAACCGCCCGGGAGGCTATCGCACGTGTGGCGGCACAGGGAGTCAAGCTGGCAGTACTCCCCGAGGTTTGGAGCTGCGGCTTTGCATACAGGGAGCTGAACGAGCTGGCCCGACGAACCCCCGAGGTGTTGGAGGAGATGGGGCGTCTCTCTGCCGAACACGACATGGTAATTGTGGGGAGCCTTCCTGAGCCGGACGGTGACAAGGTCTGCAATACCGCCTATATCCTCGATAAGGGGATGCTGGTCGGAAAGTACCGAAAGATTCACCTCTTTTCGCTTATGAACGAAGACCGCTCTTTTACCGGTGGCGACCGATGGGTGGTGGCTGACACCAGCGTAGGCCGTATCGGCGTCTTCATCTGTTACGACCTCCGCTTCCCGGAGCTCGCCCGCAGGCTGGCAGTGGAGGGGGCGGAGATCATCGTGGTACCTGGCGAGTGGCCAAAACCAAGGGAAGAGCACTGGCGAACCCTTCTTCGTGCCCGTGCCATCGAAAACCAGCTCTTTGTGGTGGCAGCCAACTGCTGCGGCATTACCGGCAAGCTCGACTTCTTCGGCTCCAGCCTCATCATCGACCACAAAGGGGAACTCCTCGCCGAGGGGGGGTATGAACCGACAGAACTGGTTGCAAAGCTGGACTTTGAAGAGAAGGAGAAATGGCGGGAGCAGATCACCTGCTTCAGAGACAGGAAACCCGAGTATTATTGAAAATCTGTATTGACTAACCACTTCGTAAGGATTATGTATTCATGAGTTGTCGTAGCTTTTTATATTCAGGGGGTTTATTGTGGCATTTTTCGCCGGCACCGGTCTCGTTGTAAAACTGGTTCTCTTCATACTTCTCTATTTCTCTGTGGTCTCGTGGGCCATTATCTTCTTCAAGCTTCTGCAGGTCCATCGGGCCAACAACGAGTCCAACCGCTTCTTGGATTTCTTCTGGAAGACCAAGAAATTCGAATCCATACATCCACAGTTAGATCGGTTTCCAAACTCACCTCTCACCGTACTCTTCAGCGAGGGTTATTCCGAGTTGAAAAAACTTATGGAGCAGGGGGAGGCCAAGATCTCTTCTGATGGAATCAGCACCGACCTGGGCGGCATCGACAACATCGCCCGTGCCTTGCGGCGGGCGACAACATCGGAGATTACCCGGCTTGAAAAATATCTGACCTTTCTGGCCACTACCGGCTCCACCGCCCCGTTTATAGGCCTCTTTGGAACAGTCTGGGGTATCATGACGGCATTCAAGGGTATCGGCGAAACCGGTTCGGCCTCACTTGCCGTGGTTGCACCCGGCATTGCCGAGGCCCTGATTGCAACCGCTATCGGCCTGGTTGCAGCAATACCCGCAGTTATGGGATACAACCACTTCCAGAACAAGATCAAGGTCCTGATCGGCGAGATGGATAATTTTTCCACCGAATTCCTGAACATTGTTCAAAGAACCTTCGCTAAAAAATAGGAGAAGGTAATGGAAATCGGCAACAGGAACAACTCAGACCGCGGCACCATGTCGCAGATAAATGTC
>JAYSLX010000018.1:0-7548 GCA_043725245.1 Geobacteraceae bacterium
TAATTGAGCAGGCTAATCTGTCAAAGAGCACTAAACCAACTGAGCACAACCAAACTTAATTTTGCCATTTTGCTGTCTTGACAACCGGGAGTAGCTTACGATGGGGATAGACTTGCCAGCTTATCAGCAACAAAGTCAATGAGGCAAGGGGAGTGACATCCAGTCTGTCATGTCAGGCAATCTGGAGAATTCCAGGGATTCATATAGGGGATAGAGCTTGTCCGATGCAGTTTCAAGCATTATGGAACTGATGGGAATGAACTTGCTGTGGGATGGTTCTTTGCCGCAATTCTTTCCACTTTAGCGGCAATTTCAAATGCACGTTTCGGTGTCACGGCGTTGGCAAGAAACTCTTCTGCTTTCTTGGGAAGTTTGTCAGGAAGTTGCCTGCCGACTACAAAGGCAGCTTTTTTCGTTACTTTTTTCTGTGTAGTTTTCATAGGTTGATGCTAACAACAGCATCCTCAAGATAACCACCAACGCTACAAAACATACTGATTGAATCATCTTTTAGACGCAAAAAAGGCGCGAAGCCTAAGCTCCGCGCCTTTTGCACGTGTGATGTGCCAATAATCTACGGGCCTTCCTTCACCCGGTAAAGCTGATGTGCTTCAGTATCCGTACGATGGGCTGAAAGGTCGGCAGCGACTTTGTCGATCTTCTCATTAAGCACTTTCAAAAGAAATACGGCCTGATCGTGCTTTTCATCCGAAGACTGCCGCGCCTCCCTGATCTCCTGCCGCAACGAATCATGACCTTCAAGAACAAGATCGAACTTGCCCCGAATATCTTCAAGGAGTATCTCCAGGTGATCCTTTTCCATCCTGCACCTCATACAATGTTTGCCAATTTCGTGAGTTACTTCTCCATCAGAATCCGCAGCATCCTTCTCAACGGTTCCGCCGCACCCCACAGCAGCTGGTCGCCGCAGGTGAAGGCCTGAACATACTGCGGCCCCATCTTCATCTTGCGCACCCGTCCGACCGGCACGGTTAGGAGACCGGACACTGCCGCAGGAGTCAGGCCGGCAAGGGTGTCGGCCTTGGTGTTGGGGATCAGTTTTACCCACTGGTTGTCATTGGCGATAATCTGCTCGATATCGGCAAGCGGCAGGTCCTTGTTCAGCTTGATGGTAATCCCCTGGCTGTGGCAGCGCATGGCTCCGACACGGACGCAGATGCCGTCAACCGGGATCGGTGTGGTGGTACCGAGGATCTTGTTTGTCTCGGCAAAACTTTTCCACTCTTCGCGACTCTGGCCATCATCAACCTCACGGTCTATCCATGGGAGGACGTTGCCTGCCAGAGGGAAGCCGCCGAACTCCTTGGTCGGCATGGAACCGTCACGCAATGTTGCTGTCACTTTCTTATCTATTTCCAAAATGGCGGAACCAGGGTTTTTCAGCTCCTCGGCAACGACACCATTCAGAACGCCCATCTGGGAAAGCAGTTCGCGCATGTTGGGGGCACCGGCGCCGGATGCCGCCTGATAAGTCATGGATGTGAGCCACTCCACGAGGTTCGCCCGGAACAGACCGCCAAGTCCCATAAGCATGAGGCTGACAGTGCAGTTGCCACCGATGAAATCCTTCTCTCCCTTGGCCAGGGCCGCGTCAATGACGTTGCGGTTTACCGGGTCGAGGATGATGACCGCATTGTTCTCCATCCGGAGAGTAGAAGCTGCATCGATCCAGTACCCCTGCCACCCCTGCTTGCGGAGTTCAGGGTGAACTGCCTTGGTGTAGTCGCCACCCTGACAGGTGATGATGATGTCGAGTTTTTTCAGCTCAGCGATATCATCAGCACTCTTGAGAATCCCTGCATTCATAGGGGCGGGCTGACCGGCCTGAGAGGTGGAGAAGAATACCGGCTCGAATCCCAGTGTAAAATCGTTCTCCTCCTCCATCCGCTGGAGAAGAACCGAGCCAACCATGCCACGCCAACCGACAATTCCTACTTTCATAGTTTCTCCTCTTACAGACTCAAAGGATATCTTCTATCTCGCGCTATTAGATTAGGTTGTTGACTTACGTCGCGTAGTGACTGAATGCCGGTAGCCGGGGCATTCATGCCCCGGTGTAAGATTTCATCTTTCACCGCGTCACATACGTGACGCGACAGAAATTTAACCTTATCATCCGGGGGATAAATCCCCCGGCTACATGCATACTGCCCCTCCGGGGTGTAACGTTAAAGAGCTGCAATAATGGCGTCGCCCATCTCTTTGGTATTCACCAGTTTCTCGCCTTCCTTGTTCTGGAAGATGTCACGGGTCCGGAACCCCTGATCAAGCACTTTTGCCACTGCACTGTCAATGGCATCAGCCGCCTCAACCATCCCGCAGGAGAAGCGGAGCATCATCCCGGCAGAGAGTATCTGGGCGATGGGGTTTGCGATCCCCTGGCCTGCAATGTCCGGAGCCGAACCACCGGAAGGCTCATACATCCCGAAGGTCCCCTCTGCAAGCGATGCGCTGGGCAGCATCCCCAACGAACCGGTCAGCATGGCTGCCTCGTCGGAGAGGATGTCGCCGAACATGTTCTCACAGAGGATGACATCAAACTGCTTGGGCCATTTTACCAGCTGCATGGCGGCATTGTCCACGTACATGTGGGAAAGTTCAATGTCAGGATATTCCTTGGCTATGGTCGTGACGACCTCACGCCAGAGTACCGACGTGGAGAGAACATTGGCCTTGTCAATAGAACAGACTTTTTTACCTCGCTTGCGGGCCGCCAGGAAGGCAACATGGGTGATCCGCTCGATCTCCGGCACACTGTAGCGCATGGTGTCAACACCGATTCGTTCTCGGCCGCTTCCCTCAATCCCTTTCGGCTGTGAGAAATATATGCCGCCGGTCAGCTCACGGATTACCAGAACGTTGAAACCTCCCTTAATAACCTCCTCCTTCAGGGATGAAGCACCGGTCAATGACGGAAAGATGATTGCGGGTCTGAGATTCGCGTAGAGACCAAAAATCTTCCGGAGCGGCAGAAGCGCCCCCCTCTCCGGCTGCTCGTCCGGGGGGAGGGTTTCCCATTTTGGGCCACCGACAGAGCCGAACAGGATTGCATCGCTGGCCTTGCAGATGGCCACCGTGGTATCCGGGAGGGCCTTCCCCTCAAGGTCGATACCGGCCCCGCCAACATTCGCATTGGTCCGCGCGAACCGTACATCGTACGTTGCCTCGATAGCGTCCAGCACTTTGAGCGCCTCTGCCATAACCTCCGGGCCGATGCCATCGCCCGGCAGGACCGCGATATTGTAACTCTTAGACATTACTCCCCCTCGCCAAAACATATAAATGAAATTTCGTGATATTACGAAGGTGTAACGGTCGTTGTCAATGGAAAAAACAGGTATTTACCCTGGATTCAGAGCCGAATTACAGATGACGCAGTTGTCAGACTCTCTGCTATGGTAAACATGTTCGTAACCAAGCCTGCCCGCAACTTTTCCTTGCGATGAAAGAAGTCGAGACAAACCCCGCAGGAGAGAACCTCCACTCCACGATTGCCAAGCTTCTCAAGAGGATCCAGAACCTCGGAGCCTTCGGTGGTGAGAAGGACTCCGGAGTTTACAAAGAAGATCCGGCCGGGAAGGTCGTCCAGGTCAAGGAGGGTAATGATGAAATTTTTCATGAGCAGTCGCCCAAGCTCCTCGGGACCATCACCGAGACGATCAGACGAAATCAGTACAACAGAGCGGTCAATACTGGCCGCCACATTCTCAGGGGCAGAGGTAGTGCCCACACCATCACCTATCAACAGAACATAACCCCCTTCAACCGGCTCCTCAGTCACCTCATAACCTCTATGTATCGCATACCGGGCCACATTTTCTCGCGGCGCGCCATCGTCTAGCAGCACCCGTATCCCATCGCCGCCAGACTCTTCCAGCGCCCTCTTCACTGTCACAACCGGAAGCGGGCAGGCCATGTTTCTACAATCCAATTCCTTCATCCTCTCCTCCGCAAACGGTTCACGACTCATTTTTCACGCTTTTGTACTCTCCTCCAAGCCTCACATAAAGCTCCTCTGGCAGGAGATTTGACTCTACCATCATCCCCTCCACGGCGGATCGATCATCTGCACCAAAGCGAAGGGCAAGACCACAGTCAGATGTAATAGACCTTGGTGCAGGGATCAGCAAAACCTTCAACCCCGCAGCCTTAAGCAACTTCTCGGCCTTCATGACCCTGTGGATCGAATTGAAGACCGCAACAAAATCTCCGTCTTTTACCATTTCATCACCCTCGGTAGTTTTGCCAGACCCCGGCTCATTGACAAACAGTTCACAAACGGCTTATGATGCCGCAAGAGGCTGTAATGGAAACAGTGATAAGTCTGCTGGGAGTCACGGTCCTGGCGTTGATCATCAACCTGCCGTTTGGCTACCTCCGCCAGAACTGCGATAAATTCACCTTCGCATGGTACTTCTACGTTCATATCTCCATACCGGTAATCATATTTATGAGGATCAAGGCCGGCTTCAGCTGGCACTATATCCCCATTACCCTTGGCGCTGCCGTTGCAGGACAACTCTTCGGGGGTGCGATCAATCGGAGGGCCCGGCGCAATGGCTGACCGGCGGCGTCCACGCATGTCGCGGCCTGCCGCTGTGACCGACCTTCTGTCCACGGTCTTTCAAGGGACCCCAGCAGCTCAACGCCTCAAAGAAGGGGCAATCTGGCAGGTCTGGCAAACGGCCGTCGGCCCTCAGATAGCGGCGCGGGCCAGGCCGGCAGCCATCCGAAACGGTGTCCTTACCGTGGTCGTGGAGAGTGCCCCCTGGCTGCAGCAGCTTAATTTCCTGAAACCCGAAATCCAAAGCAAGCTTAATGCTGCCCTCGGGGAGCAACTGGTCAAGGACATCTTCCTGAAGGCAGGAACTGTTCGTAATGAATCAACAACGACTCCCACGTCCCGGAAACAGAAACAGAGGCTACTCACTCCCGACGAAGAGGCTTTGATTGACCAGGCAACAGCCGAACTGAATGATCAGGAGCTCCGAACCACACTGGCCGGGCTTTTCTCTCGGCACCTTACCAGCCAGGAGAAGCCTGTCGAGTAGCAACCTCACCAGTCACAACCCCTGAGTCTCTTCCATCTCACCTCACAGCCTAGCCAAGAATCCCCTCAGCCTCTTCAGTATACACCCCATCCTCACCATAGATAACCAAGGGTGGCTCCACTTCGAGTTGAGCCTTTCTCCCTTTTGCCAGTTCTGCCAGAAAGATCCTCGCATCAGACCCGACTCTGCCGTGTACCATCCTGAGGCGCACCAAAGAAAGCTTGAGTTCCGAAGCGATTACAATAAACTCTGCCAGACGCGACGGGTGATACACAAAGCAGATGCTCCCACCCGGCTTTGCAAGGTACTTTGCCGCAGCCAGGAAATCCGGGAGGCTGGCAGTGGATTCGTGACGGGCCAGGTCGCGCCCGGCCTTCGGACTCACCCTTCCCGTGCCCGGGCATCGGTAAGGGGGGTTGGAGATCACCAGGTCAAACGATGAAACAGGGAAGCTGCGCCTCAGGTTCAGGATGTCGTCCTGCACGATACTAATCTGCCCTCCGAGCGAATTCATGGCAACATTTCGCTTTGCAAACTCTGCCAGCTCCGGCTGAATCTCTACTCCGATTACAGTTGCACGAAAATTGCGGCGGGCCAAAAGATGCGGAATTATCCCGCATCCGGTGCCAAGGTCGATCACCTTTTCATACAGCCTTTTCTGCACAAAAGAGCATAGCAGCAGTGGATCAAGCGAATAGCGGTACCCATTGCAGGGCTGAATTAGCTTCAGCCCGTAGCGGGTCAACTCATCGACTGCTTCTTCATCCTTCTCCATTCAAAACACCATACACCAGCAAACAGGGCCAGTGAGCCAAAAGTTAACCACTTCCCGACCCTGAAAGGCCATGGATCGAAAACAAACTCTACGCGATGGTTTCCAGGCTTCAGATATACCCCGCGCAGAACGTAATTGACCGGATGGATAGGCAATGAAATCCCGTTATCATAGGCCTTCCAACCATTCATATATTTTTCGCCAAGCACAAGCAGGGCGTTGGTCGTAACCTCTGCCTGTATGGCAATCTGTCCTCCACTGTATTCAAGGAGATCCGCTCTCCCGGGTGAAACGGAAATCTGTCCCGGGCTGGAGAGAGGAATAGGAGGTTGAGACTCTATCAGAGCCAGTGTGCGGGGGTTGAAGTTTGATGACTGCATAAGGGCAAGCATCTGCGCTGGATCGCTGACTTGAAGAGCTGCAGGAACAAGCCAGGCTTTCGGCATGACTGCATTGTTTTCAAGAACCAGCAACGCCCCGTCAGGGGTTCTATATACCGGCATGTAACGATCTCGATACATGCCTTTATCTGCCAGATAACCGGCTTCATCAGACACCAGATAACGGACGTTCATCATGTCAGGCATGGCCGAAGTGAGAGTAAATGCGTCGAGAAAATTCTGCCAGCGTTTCAGTTGTACCGGATTGGACGTGAACATCACCGGAACTTTGTTAACAGCAAGCGACATCGGATCAAAACCGACAACAGGAAGAACCCTGAATTGATCGCCAGTCCCTTTGGAGAGGAAATCTATGAGCGGTGTTCTTGTACTTCGCCCCTCTGTCGGCATCTGCTGCAGCAACATGAACTTTGAATTTACCCTGAAGGTATCGGCCAGATAAAAGGCTCCGAGCACAATAAGCAGTGGCATGAGCAGTCGAATTCGAATGCGTGAACAGCAGAGAACTGCAGCATACGCGGCAGCAACACCTGATGCGACCAGCGTTTCATCAAGCAGGTTACGCCACCGCTGAGTAATGAGCGTAACCCCCTGTTCATAGCGATTAGGTTCTGAAATCAGAGGCATGAAAAGGTTGAAGACCCCGTAGTCCCAAATACGTACCACTGCATAAAACACCACCAGAAGAGCAGGGAGCGAAGCAACTCCCGTGAGCCAAACCAGAAAACCACGCCGGGTCCGCAGCTCCGAGTCTCGTAGGCAGTCAACGCCTCGAGCGGCGAGAACTCCGATGGCGAGTACCGGGATAAACATCATCATTTTCGGTACACGGAACCGGTTGATCCCGGGAAAATAGTCGAAAAGATACCAGTAAAACTGGGTGTACTTCCCAAGGGAAAAAAGTATCCCCAAAACCAGCCCTGCCAGGGCAATCCATGTATACCGATCACGGCGAAAGATCAGCGGAAGAGGCAGCAGCAGCCAGGGGAGCAGCCCCAGATAGTCGGTAGTTTGGGTAAAGTTCATCCGTCCCCAGTAGTATGAGACAATATCCTTGCTGTTCCCCCCCCCCTCCTGGCGTGAATACCCGAACATCCCTGGGACAACAAACGTTGCCAGCTCTTCCGGAGGCATTGACCATGACATGGCCTCCTCAACGTCAAGTCCCCCCCTGCCTTGATTTGCACCGCTCTGCACTCCGCGTGTGGTCTCCTTTGACCACTCGTAACGCGGCAGAAGAGAAACGGCTGCAGATGAGAGAAAAAAGGAGAGCACGACAATGTTGATTGAAAACAGGTTC
>JAYSLX010000019.1:0-15893 GCA_043725245.1 Geobacteraceae bacterium
GAAACCGGGTTGTATCATTGCAAGGGTTGTTACGCCATCCTTGCAAGACAGGTTCATCCCTTCAGTGGATGCCATGTTCTCTTCACTGGCTTCGTTATATGGTCCAAAGCTTCTGGCCGTAGTGTTAACCGGGATGGGAAATGATGGGAGCAGGGGTGTAATGGAGGTCAAGGCCGCTGGTGGTGAGGTTCTGGCCGAGTCCGAAGAGTCGGCAGTGGTCTTTGGTATGCCGCGGGAGGCAATTGCAACCGGTGTGGTTACCAGGGTTGTGCCGATAGAGAAGATGGGTCGTGAGATTGAACTGCAAAGTAGTATACTGCAATTGAAGGATTGATATTTATGGAATCAAACGGATAGGAGTTGGTTATGTCACAGGATGACGACAGGAATTTGCTGAGCAGGGCAGACGAATTCATGCAGGTTTTCAAGAAGGGGGCTGAGTTCAGCCAGGAACTCCTTCGAGAAAACGAGCGGCTTCGCTTTCGGATTCTGGAGTTGGAGAATGCCCAGGGAATCTCTGCTTTGTCTGCGCAGGAGTCTGTGGAGAACCTCCGTCTACTGGAGCGGATAGCCGATCTTGAACGGGAAAAGGAGGAAATCCTCGAGCGGATCAGCCAGATAGAGGAGGAAAACAAGGATTTTGCCAACCGCTACGTCGAGATAGAGTCTGAAAACAACAATCTTGCAAACCTCTATATCGCCAGCTACCAGCTGCATTCCACTCTTGATTTCAGGGAGGTACTGCAGATCATTATCGAGATAATGATCAACCTGATAGGCGCCGAGACGTTTGCCATCATGCTCCTTGACGAAAAGACCAGGATGCTTGAGGCGGTGGCGACCGAGGGGCTGGAGAGGGAAGATATTCCCACGGTCCGAATGGGTGAAGGTGTCATAGGAGATGTTGCCAGGACCGGCGAAAACTTTTTCGTCCCTGACCTTGACCGTTATGAGATAGACCTTTCAAATCCGATGGTCTGCATACCGCTCAAGATAAAGGAGCAGTGCATCGGAGTGCTGGTGATCTACAAACTTCTGCAGCAGAAAAAAGCCTTTGCCGATGTGGATTATGAACTCTTTACCCTTCTGGCCGGGCATGCGGCAACAGCAGTCTTTAGCTCACGTCTCTATTCGGATTCGGAACGCAAGCTTAACACAATACAGGGATTTCTTGATTTACTGACCAAATAGAAGTATATAAAGCTTTCCTGAGGGGGCAGACATGCAGGATTACAAGGTGCTGATCGTCGAAGATTCTCCTACCATGCGACAGCTGATCTCCTTTGCTCTGAAACGGCTGCGCGGGATTAAGATCGTGGAGGCTGGCGATGGAGTGGACGGGCTCAAAAAGCTCTCTGCTGATACGTACGACCTGATATTTACCGACATCAACATGCCGGTAATGGATGGACTTAAGCTGGTGAGCCTCGTACGAAATGATCCGAACTTCCGGCATATTCCAATCGTGGTCATAACCACCGAGGGTGCCCAGGAGGACAGGGAACGTGCTCTGGCCCTGGGGGCAAACGACTACATCACCAAGCCGATCCAGCCAAACCGTATCCTGGACGTTACCCGCAGCCTGCTGAATATTCAGTAACCCCTTCAACCCACCGTCCAAGCCCAGATAAACTGGATAAGTGCGTTAATGAAGTTATTTTCTGTCTGAAAAGCCCAGAAAATAACTTCTACTTACTAAAGTGAGGAGTAGGCCTTGAAACGCTTCTTCGTGCCGGTCCTTTTGATTCTGGCCGCTCCTTTGCTTATTTTCGCCAAGGATTATAAGCAGATAACCTATCAGACTGAGAATGCTGGGCCAGTTATCTTCGATCATGATGTCCACGTCAAAAAACTCGCCAACGACTGCACGATCTGTCACAACTCCCTCTACAAGATAG
This sequence comes from Geobacteraceae bacterium, assembly GCA_043725245.1. Taxonomy (GTDB): domain Bacteria; phylum Desulfobacterota; class Desulfuromonadia; order Geobacterales; family DSM-12255; genus Geoanaerobacter. The sequence continues at coordinate 1,899 of JAYSLX010000019.1, forward strand.
GCTCCAAGAACCCTACAACCTCCATGGCCGACATGGAGAAGGGGAAATCCTGCGGCTTGTGTCACAACAAGGTCAAGGCTTTCCCTCTGCCGGAGTGCGTCCGCTGTCATATCGTCGACAAGGTTCCAATGGTCATCCCGGACTTCGGAACTCTCATGTTCGACCACAAATTCCATCTTGGGCTGTATACCTGCAGCGACTGTCACAACAAAATTTACCTCGCCAAGTCGGGGAAGAACCCTCATATCACCATGAAGCAGATGGAGGAGGGTAAATCGTGCGGGGTCTGCCATGACGGGAAGACAGGTTTTTCGGTGAAAGGGGAGTGCACCCGCTGTCACGCGGTCAAGGATATCAGATATCCTGTTGCTTCCCCCTTCAGTCACGACTACCACCTCAAAATGTTCGGCTGTTACGACTGCCACAGCAAGCTTTTCATTGCCGGACCCAACGCCAAGCGACAGACCATGCGCGAGATGGAGACCGGTAATTCATGTGGCGGGTGTCACGACTCAAAGACCGCTTTTTCGGTAAAGGGGGATTGTAACCGCTGCCATGATAAGCCTGATGATGTGAAGTACGATGGGTCGAAGGCCTTATTTCCGCATACGTTCCATCTGACCATCTACCGCTGCAACGACTGCCACAGCGGAATCTATACCGCCGGTCCCCGCCGTACGGGCTATACAATGGCAGACATGGAGAAAAAGATCGGCCGTTCCTGCGGTGCCTGTCACGATGGTGACGTGGCCTTTTCGGCCTGGGGGAGCTGCGAACGCTGTCACAACAGCACCAAGGAATTGGAGTGGAAGGTTGATGGTGGCGGGAGTGTGATATTCAGCCACAAGTATCACATGGATAAAAAATACCGTTGCGACAGCTGCCACTTCAAGTATTTCCCCACAGGGACCATGGCAAAGAGCTTCACCATGAAGCAGATGGAGAAGGGTGAGTCTTGTGGAGGATGTCACAACGGCAAGCAGGCCTTCAACGTGACCGGCAGCTGCGACCGTTGCCATCCGGTTAAGGACGTCAATTTCATCCTGGATGTCAAGTTTTCTCATCCGTATCATTATGCGCTTTACTCCTGTAATGCGTGCCACAACAAGCTCTTCATCGATGGCCCGGGAAACAAGAGCCTTACCATGGTCGACATGGAGAAGGGTCTTTCCTGTGGAGGATGCCATAATGCCAAGGAGGCATTCGATGTTACCGGAAGTTGCGGTCGCTGCCACAGTTCTGCACCGGAACTCCAGATCATGTCAAAGGGCGCCGGACCGACCCCTTTCAGTCACAAGGTGCATATTGCCCTTTACAAGTGCGATGATTGTCACAACAAGGTCTTTACCACCGGTGTTGCAGCCAGGCGCTACAGTATGGCCCAGATGGAGGCGGGAAAGTCTTGCGGAGTCTGTCACAATGACAAGATTGCCTTTACAGCAGCTGCCAACTGCACACGCTGCCATCCCGTAAAGGATATCCCGTACAAGGCCTGGGGAGGGCTTTTCAAGCACACTGCCCATATCTCTCTCTACAAGTGTTCCAAGTGCCATGACGATATTTTCGTGGCCGGGCCCGGCAGGCGCTCCTATACCATGCCCGACATGGAGGACGGCAAGTCATGCGGTGCGTGCCATGATGGCAAAGAGGCCTTTTCGGTAAAGGGGGATTGTGATAAGTGCCACCCCAATACCAAGGCGATCAAGTACGAGTTTCCCGACAAGAAGACAAGCAGTGTCATGTTCAGTCACAAGGTTCACAAGGATAAGGACTACAAGTGCAAAGACTGCCATTACAAGATATTCGCAACCGGAGTGAAACGCAGGTCATTCAGCATGAGCGAGATGTCTACCGGCAAGTCCTGCGGGGCCTGTCACAGTTATAACATAACCGGCAGTCCCAACTGCCAGAGGTGTCACAGTGCCGAGGGTGACACGCAGTAGTTAAAGAACAAAGCATATCCAAATGATCCGCCGCAGGCGTGATCGTATATATTTTCTGAGCGGAGGATAGTGTGGAGGAGAGATACAACCCGAAGACCGTTGAGGAGAAGTGGCAGAGCCATTGGGAAGCCGGAAAGAGCTTCAAGGTCAGCCACGATGATAGCAGAAAAAAGTATTACCTTTTGGAGATGTTCCCCTATCCGTCAGGAAGGATTCATATGGGGCATGTACGGAACTACTCCATCGGTGATGTTGTTGCACGTTTCAAGCGGTTGAACGGTTTTAACGTGCTTCATCCCATGGGATGGGACGCCTTCGGGATGCCGGCTGAGAATGCAGCCATACAGAACAAGAGCCACCCGGCGACCTGGACCCACGAGAACATCGCCTACATGCGCAGCCAGCTCAAGAAGATGGGATTTTCCTATGACTGGGACCGCGAGCTTGCCACCTGTAACGTAGAATACTACCGGTGGGAGCAGAGGCTGTTCCTGGAGATGTTAGAGAAGGGGCTTGCCTACAAGCGGAATGCGGCTGTCAACTGGTGCCCCAAGTGTGCGACCGTGCTGGCAAACGAACAGGTCGAGGATGGGTGCTGCTGGCGTTGTGACAGCCCGGTAAATCAGAAGGAGCTGGATCAGTGGTTCTTCCGGATTACGGATTATGCTGAAGAGCTTCTGGAGTGGACCAACAAGCTCCCCGGCTGGCCGGAGCGGGTTCTGACCATGCAGCGCAACTGGATCGGTAAAAGCTTCGGCTGTGAGATCGACTTCCCTCTGGAAGGGAAGAATGATGCCATCCGTGTCTTCACAACCCGCCAGGATACCCTGTTCGGTGCCACCTTCATGTCGCTGGCACCGGAACATCCTCTGGCACTGGAGCTGACTACTCCTGAGCAACGACTCACTGTTGAGGCTTTCATAGAAAAAGTTAAAAAGACCGAGAAGTCGGTGCGTACTGCCGAAGATCTTGAGAAGGAAGGGGTGTTCACCGGTTCCTACTGCATCAACCCGGTAACCGACCGAAGAATGCCGATCTACCTTGCAAACTTTGTCCTGCTTGATTATGGCACTGGCGCGGTCATGGCTGTGCCTACCCATGACCAGCGCGATTTCGAGTTTGCGAAGAAGTACGATCTGCCGCTGCGGGTTGTTATTCAGCCCCCTGGCGAGCAGCTTTCTCCCGAAGTTATGGCTGCCGCTTACACGGCAGAGGGGATCATGGCCAATTCGGGTCGGTTCGACGGCATTGGGAGCAGTGAGGCCAAGGAGAAAATAGCAGACTACCTGCAGGAGAAAGGTATCGGCACCAAGACGGTAAACTTCCGGCTGCGCGACTGGCTGATCTCTCGCCAGCGTTATTGGGGTAACCCGATACCGGTTATCTACTGCGACTGCTGCGGGGTGGTACCCGTTCCTGAGGCCGAGCTTCCGGTGGTTTTGCCCAGGGATGTCGCTTTTACCGGCGAAGGGGGAAACCCCCTTGCGAAGCTCGAATCCTTTGTCAATGCCCCTTGTCCCAAGTGCGGCAAGCCGGCCAAGCGCGAAACCGACACCATGGATACCTTCGTGCAGTCGTCGTGGTACTTCCTCCGCTACTGTTGCCCAACATTTGCTGACGGACCGGTTGAAAAGAAGGAGTCAGAGTACTGGATGTCGGTGGATCAGTACATCGGCGGGATCGAGCACGCGGTACTGCACCTGTTATATGCCCGCTTTTTCACCAAGGTGATGCGCGACCTCGGGCACGTGGATATCGACGAGCCGTTCACCAATCTGCTCACACAGGGGATGGTGATTAAAGATGGCGCAAAGATGAGCAAATCCAAGGGGAACGTTGTCGATCCAAATGCCCTGATAGAAAAGTACGGCGCCGACACCGCACGCCTCTTCTCCCTCTTCGCCGCTCCTCCTGAGAAGGACCTGGACTGGAGCGACCATGGAGTCGAGGGGAGCTATCGTTTCCTGAACCGTGTCTGGAAGCTGGTCTTTGAACTGCTGCCGGTGATTTCAAAACCTGCAGCCCCCCTTGACCCATCGGCTCTCACTGACGCCGGCAAGGGGCTTCGCAGGACCGTTCACAAGACCATCCGCAAGGTGACAGAGGACGTTGGGGAGCGTTTTCACTTCAATACCGCTATTTCGGCAATCATGGAGATGGTCAATGCACTCAGCTCCTTTGAGCCGAAGAATGATTCGGCCAACCTGCCGGTGCTCAAGGAGGCGGTGGATGCACTGGTTCTGATGCTGGTTCCCTTTGTCCCTCACTTTGCCGAGGAGCTGTGGGAGATGCTCGGGCATGCCGGCGGAGTGGAGGCAACAGGCTGGCCTGTGTACGACCCGACAGCGGCAGTGGACGATGAGTTGCTGGTGGTTCTGCAGGTGAACGGCAAACTGCGCGGCAAGGTGACGGTCCCTGCAGGCGTCACACAGGAGGCGGTCCAACAGGCGGCTCTCTCAGATCCGAAGATCCAGGGCTACCTGGAGGGGAAGGCGATCCGCAAGGTCATTTATGTCCCCGGGAAGCTCCTGAACATTGTTGTCGGCTGAGCTTCCTGAAAAATTTGCAGCTCGACAATCCACCGGACGCAAAGGGCACTAGATGAACTACACAAAGAACATACTCAACCGTGGCTATGCTGACAGAATACTCGAAATAGTCCTGGGAGCAGGCATTATCACCACTCCTGCACTCGATCCTGAAGTCAGGGACTACTTCCTTGGAGGCCGGGGTCTCGGGCTGTATCTGCTTCACCGGTCAATCAATGCGAAGACCGGTGCATACGACCCGGAAAATCCGTTGATTCTTGCAAACGGACCATTGGGCGGGATCCCGCAGTTCCCCGGTACGGCCAAGGCGATGGCGATTTCACTTTCTCCTCTTACCGGGATACCGGGGGTCTCAAATTTTGGCGGCTACTTCGGGGCATTCATGAAGTACGCTGGGTTTGATGCCCTCAAGGTGACCGGCAAGTCTGCCCACGCTGTAATGATTGTGATAAACGGCATCAGGAATGAAATAACAATCGAAGATGCACCGGCTGACAACGAAGCGTTCGATCTGGAGCGGGCCATCGATTCAAGGTTTACATCTGCCGGATACGACAGACGAAACATTGCCTTCATGTCCACCGGCATCGGAGCCAGCAACACAACCTATGGCTGCATAAACAGCCACTACTTCGATGTGACAAAGCCAAAGCCGGGTGGCAGGGGGATATACCGAACAAAGCAGGCGGGACGGACCGGTATCGGCACGGTGATGCGCGACAAGGGGATACGCGCCATAGTCGTCATTGCCGAATATCCGCACGGCGAGAACCCCTATGGTGCTGTTGACTGGCAGAAGGCAAAGGAAGCCGGAGCACGGCTCCACAAGGTGGTTAAAGAGGTCGATCCGCAGTCGCTCAAGATGGCCCGGAAGGGGAGCGCCGGCCTGATAACCTTCATGAACAAGGCGGAGTATCAATCCCTGCCGGTGAACAACTTTCAGGGTGGCTCCGATCCCCGCGCACACCAGATCTGCGGGAAGTTCTATGCGGAAAACCTTTTCGAGCACAAGGGTATGGACGGTTGCTTTCCCGGATGCAACCTTCAGTGCACAAAGGGTGGATGGGTAACGCTGAAATCCGGCTCCCATGCCGGGCAGAAGGTCTGGGTGGATGGCCCGGAGTATGAGACAGCTGCCGGATTCGGCTCCAATCTGGGGATCTGGAGCGCAGAGTTCATCATGGAGGCCAACTGGCACTGCGACAACTACGCCATCGATACCATCACCACCGCCACCATAATGGCCTTCCTCATGGAGTGCTTCCAGCGGGACTATCTTGTGAAGGGGGACACTGAAGGGCTTGAGTTCTCCTGGGGGAATGAAACTGAGGCGCTCAAATTCATTCACCGGCTTGCGCATGGAGAGTCAGAGGTCGCTCGGATAGCGGGTAAAGGGATGCTGGCGATGGTTGACTGGGTGGTCGAACGTTACCGTGCCAGGACCGGTAAGGACCCACGGCAGGAGCTTGAGCTTTTTGCCATGCAGACCAAGGGGCTTCCGTTTTCTTTCTACCGGACCCATCGCTCCCTCTCCATGCAGGGCTCATACGCGGCTGCAAGCGACATCGGAGCGCATCATGCCGCAGCGTGGCTCATAAAGGCGGACCTCCTGGGGGCGTTCCCTACCTTCAAGGACAAGGCCAGGGCGCTGATGGCATATCCAAGGGTGCGTTTGGGGAATGACAACCTCGGGCTCTGCAAGCTACCGTGGGTTGATGTCTTTAATCCCGAATCCGCAACCCGGAAAGATATGGACGTTCACATCAATCCGGCATCCCAGGAAATATACGCCGACTTTTACAATGCCATGCTTGGAACCAGCCTTTCGTGGGAGGAGATATTCGAGCAGACGGATCGCGACATAAACCTTCAGCGGGTCATGAACGTGATGAGATACGGCGCTGACACTGCAAAGCATGACTGGATCCCGGAGAGGGCTATCGGTCCCACCGAGGACAGCCTGTATGCGGCCGAGGCAGAGTACAACGATGCCGAGGTTTCAAGGATTCTCGCCAGGGGGCTTGAAGAGGTCGTGCAGATGCAGACTTCTGAAAAGCGTGAGATTCTGATGAATTACCGCAAGGGAGAGCTTCGGAAGCTTGTTCAGGTCTACTACGAAGAGCGCGGCTGGAATCCGGGTGGGGTACCGACAAAGTCTGAATTAAAATATCTGGGCTTGTGGAATTACCTGACCGATGAAACAAAAGAGAGGTTGAAAGAGCTCCAATAAATGAAACGCCTGCTTTCGATTGAGGGGGTAAAAACGGATTAAAAGCAAAATCTTTACCATCTGCTTTCAGAAAAGACCCGGAAGGATTTCAAAACCTGCCGGGTTTTTTGTGTCGAGGCCCTAAGGCGCTGCCATACGCGCTCTCCCTCCCCAAGTTAAGGGTTGTGTATCCCTCCGAGTATGGCATAATCTCACTGTTCCAGATGCGCCCGATTCTGCTCCGATTCCAGAGGGATTCATGAACTTTATTAATAATAAAAACGACTACTTCCCGTATCAGATCCAGGTAAGAAGTGCTGCCTGGCGCTCCATGGGGCTTGCAGAGGTTTCAGCCGACATTCGCGGTAGGAAACTCCCGCCGGTGATGTTCTACCGCGAACTCGCCCGCCGCCTCTCCGAGAGGCCCGGTCGTACCCTGCCGCCGGTTCAGGCTGGCATGCTCAACCTCTACGCATTGCTCACCAGGGTATACCGCTATCTTTGCGACCGTTATCTTCATGAGCAGAATCCGGGGCTTCTCTTGACGGTTCTGGAACGTTCCGGTTTCGCTGCAGGCTCGCCGGAGTTTTCCGACTTGGCAGAACGCTTCTGCGCTATCTTCCCCCCGGGGTCTGTGCTGAGTGGAGAGCTTTCTGACGGATCCCTTTGGCTGGGCGAGTACGATCCGGTGTTTACGCGGCGTCAGCTGGTTGCAAGGGAGATGCTTCTTCTGGCGCTGGCAGGTGAAAACCGTGCGCTCGACCCTTTCCGCGAGATACTTGATGACGCGGAGTTGACCGCTACCAGCCGTTACCGGCAGGCCGTGGCTGCAGTTGAGCTGGAACTCTCCACGGCGCCGAGCGTAATCCCCTTTGACCTCACCCTGCCGGAGCTGCTTCGGCTTCCTCTCAGGGCAGCGCCCGATTCACTCTACGATCAGCTGGAGTATATCCGGGGTAGCTGGCAGGCCATTTTGCCCGAAGAGCTGATCTTGGATATCCGTACCTCGTTTGCCATAGTCGAACAGGAGAGCCGTATATTTGACCGGCGCGGTGAACCGGGGAGCATAGATGTCCTGGAGTTCGGCCCGCACGGAGCCGTTGCGGCCAACGACTACTACCCTGAGCCTGAGAGTTTCTCTGCTGACACCGACTGGATGCCCAACGTCGTGCTTCTGGCCAAAATGGTCTATGTCTGGCTTGGGCAGCTCTCCAAGGAGTATGGCACACAGATAAAACGCCTGGACCAGATCCCGGATGCCGAGTTGGACAGGCTGGCCCGCTGGGGTGTTACCGGTCTCTGGCTCATAGGCCTCTGGGAGCGCTCTCCCGCATCCCAACGGATAAAGCAGCTCTGCGGCAATCCGGATGCCATCTCCTCGGCGTATTCATTATTCGACTATGCCATTGCACAGGACCTGGGGGGGGAGGAGGCGCTCTGGAATCTCAAGGAGCGGGCGCAAAAGCGCGGCATCCGCCTGGCGAGCGACATGGTGCCCAACCATACCGGCATCTACTCGAAATGGATTATCGAGCATCCCGACTGGTTCGTCCAGCTCGACTATCCGCCGTATCCCGGGTACAGATTCACCGGCCCCGACCTGTCGTCATCATCCGAGATCAGCATCCATATCGAGGACGGCTACTGGGAACGTCGCGATGCAGCAGTGGTCTTCAAACTCTATGACCACCGGGACAACAGGACACGCTACATCTACCACGGCAACGACGGCACCAGCACCCCCTGGAATGACACTGCCCAGTTGAACTATCTCAACCCCGAGGTACGTGAGGCCGCAATCGGCACCATCCTTCACGTGGCGCGGATGTTCCCGATCATCCGTTTCGATGCGGCCATGACACTGTCGAAGAAACATTACCAGAGGCTCTGGTTCCCCCAGCCCGGGCATGGGGGGGTGCCGTCACGGGCCGAGTACGGCATGACACGGGAACAGTTTGATTCCTCCATGCCCGAGGAGTTCTGGCGCGAGGTGGTGGACCGGGTGGCGGGCGAGGCCTCCGACACCCTGCTTCTGGCCGAGGCATTCTGGCTTATGGAGGGATATTTCGTCCGGACCCTCGGGATGCACCGGGTCTACAACAGCGCCTTCATGAACATGCTCAAGATGGAGGAGAACGCCAAATACCGCCAGACCATTAAAAACGTCCTTGAGTTCAACCCGCAGGTGCTGCAGCGTTTCGTAAACTTCATGAACAACCCTGACGAGAAGACTGCGGTGGAGCAGTTCGGCAAGGAGAACAAGTACTTCGGTGCCTGCGTTCTGCTGGTGACCATGCCGGGGCTCCCGATGCTCGGCCACGGTCAGGTGGAGGGACTGCATGAGAAGTACGGGATGGAGTACAAGCGCGCCTACTGGGATGAGCCGGTAGATGAGCATCTGGTGCGGGAACACGAGCGTCGGATATTTCCGCTGATGCAGCGGCGCTGGCTTTTTTCCGGTGCACACAACTTTATTCTCTACGATTTTTGGGTCGGGACTACCGTAAACGAGGATGTCTTTGCCTATTCCAACCGGGTAGGCGACCAGCGGTCAATCATCCTCTATCACAACAAATTCGCTTCTACTGCCGGATGGATCAAGACATCCACCTCGTTTGCCTGCAAGGCAGACAGCGGAGAGATGGAGCTGCACCATACGACTCTGGGGGATTCCCTCGGTTTCAAGGGGGATGGAAGGCATTACTATATCTTTCTCGACTATGCCGGTGGCCTGGAGTATATCCGCAACGGCAGGGAGCTCTGCGAGCAGGGGATGTTCGTAGAGATGGAGGCCTACGAATACCACGCCTTCCTCGATTTCAGGGAGATATGGGACGACGAATACGGAACCTGGGGGAGGCTCTGCCACCAGTTGGGGGGGAGGCCGGTGCTCTCCATGGACGAAGAGGTGAAGCAGTTTCGATATGCTGGCCTCATTAACCTGCTGCGTGAGCTGCTCGACAGTCATGGTGGCCTGCTGACCGGAGCATTTGCCGAACTCAATGCCAAAAGCCTTGCCGAGGTGAGATCCGGATTTGAAGTTGATCTGGCTGCATTCATGGATGCCCTGGCGAAGCAGGCAGAGCTGACAGCAGATCCGAAACCGGTCATTGCCGGGGTAAAGAAAGAGCTGAACTGGCTCGAAGCGCATCTTGCGAAGGTTGAGGCTACCATTTCCCCTGCAGGGTACACCTCGCGCCTGCTGGCTTTTGCATGGCTCTGCCTGCACCGCATCGGTGAAATGGAAGAGACTGATGAGCCGGCAGCTGCAACGACCGAGCTGGTTGAACGTTACAGCCTTGCCCGGCCTTTCCAGGAAGAGCTCTATGCCGAAGGGGGGGGAGAGAATGACCCGCTGTCGGTCCTTGACGTCCCCTCGATCATGCTGCTTCTCTCAGCAATGCTCCACTGGCAGGAGCTGCTTGCGCTGCCTCTGGAGGAGCAGGAGGATTGGCTGCAGGATCTCCTCTCCGACCGTGCCGTTGCAATTTTCATCGGTCGGCACGCAAGCGGCGGTTTCGAGTGGTTCGTAAAGGAGCGATGGGAGCTCCTTATACAGTTCCTTACGCTTACCTCTCTGGTGAATGAGGCGGGCGCTTCAAAAAGCGGCAAGGTTTCACCTGCCCGGCTGAAGGCTCTGCGCAAGGCTGAGAAGTCCCTGATTGAGCGGGCTGTGGCAGCTGGCTACCAGGTGGACCTTTTTCTGCTTCACCCCTGACAAACAACAGCGCAATCAATGAAAGGAGTCATATCATGGGTGTTGCTTTACAGCTAGATAAAATGAGCCTTGCCGACAAACTGCAAACGATGGAAACTCTTTGGGACGACCTTTGCCACCACGTGCATGATATCGCCGTCCCCGAATGGCACCACGAGGTGCTTGCCGTTCGTGAAGCGGACCTTCGGGAAGGTAAAGAGCGTTTCAGCGATTGGGAGTCCGCCAAGGAAACGATCCGCAAGTCAGTAAAATGAAGATTCGCATCCTTGATGCTGCCCAGCCTACCTCTTGCGCACAATCAACCGTTTGACCCTTTCCAGCTGATGAGCATATACCATGATATTTAGTATTGATATTCCGAAATTTCATGGTAAATTGCGAGTATGATAGTTCGTCAATCACATCTTTTGCAACTCGCCGAGAAGCTGTCTGATTTCCCGGTTGTCGCCCTTCTTGGCCCTCGCCAGGTTGGTAAGACAACGCTTGCCCGTCAACTGGCGGCGCAGTGGCAAGGCCCGGTCAAGCATTTTGATCTGGAAGACCCGGATGATCAGGCGCGTCTCGCAGACCCTGCCTTTGTCCTTCGCCCCCTGACCGGCCTGGTCGTGCTGGATGAAATTCAGCTTCGTCCTGATCTGTTTTCGCTGTTGCGGGTTCTGGCTGATCGTGAGGGAACTCCAGCCCGTTTTCTGATCCTGGGGAGCGCGGCACCGGAATTGATGCGGCATACAGCGGAGACCCTTGCCGGACGGGTAGTTTTTCATGAGCTTGACGGTTTGGCGCTGCATGAAATTATCGCTGACCCGGCTGATGTAACCGCGCTCGACATGCGCTGGCTGCGGGGCGGTTTCCCCCGTGCTCTGCTGGCCGGAAGCAGCAAGGGGAGCAGGGAATGGCGCGAAGCCTTCATCCGCACCTATCTTGAGCGGGATCTGCCGCAACTGGGCATTAATCTTTCTGCTGTGACCATGCGGCGCTTTTGGACCATGCTTGCCCATTACCATGGCCAGACCTGGAACGGAAGCGAGTTGGGGCGGGCATTGGGGGTCAGCGACAAAACGGTTGCCCGTTGGCTTGATATCCTTGAGGGGACCTACATGGCTTTTCGCCTGCTCCCTTGGCACACGAATCTCGGCAAGCGTCAGGTAAAAGCCCCCAAGGTCTATGTCGCGGATTCGGGCATCCTGCATACCTTGCTGGGGGTTCAGGGAGCGGATTCTCTGCTGGCTCACCCCAAGTGCGGCGCATCCTGGGAAGGGTACATGATCCGTGAAGTGCTGCGGTGCACAGGCACCCGGCGCGATGAAGCGTATTTCTGGGGAGTGCATACCGGCGCCGAGCTTGACTTGCTGATTCGGCAGGATGGCCGGAACATCGGGTTTGAGTTCAAGCTGACCCGCTCGCCCAAGGTCACCCCCTCCATGAGGTCGGCCCGCGAGGCACTCGGCCTTGATCGGCTCTATGTCGTCTGCCACGGTGCGGGAGAACCGTGGCCACTGGCCGAAGGGATTGTCGCCCTGCCGGCATTGTGTCTGGCATCTCCGGACTGGTTGCCTTGACCTGAGAGTCTTGACCGTGGTTGCAGCAAACGGCAGAAATCAATTGTTGAAATATCTAGCAACGGAACCGGATTCAGTTGTACGCGCTTCGGGATAAATGTTCCATTTTGGCAGATCACCAGTTCACGCGCGCGCGCGCGGGGGGCTGGTCAATAAAGAGTTATGTCACTCTACCGGCGGCAGTGGTAATGCCATCCAGTGAGTAACGACCCCGCCCACATTCCAGTTGACTTCCTCGTATTCGTTTGTTTCGTACCAGCCTTCTTCGCAATAGTAACAATCAGTGGCCTCGTCATAAATTCCGCCTTCGCTGTCACAGTCCATTTCCAACGTGAGAGGTGGAGCATATTGCGCCCTGATCCTGCGGGTCTTGCCATACTCATTCGGTGCCACAAACGCAATTACCGGTACCCCTGCGGTGGGTAGCCGTTCTGATATAGGCACCCATCTCGGAGTGGCCATGTCGAAAGCTATTTTGCAGTAGCCGAGTGCTGAAAGCGGAGTACCGTTTTTCTGCATAAAACTTGATGCTTCATCCCAATTCATAAAATCCCCCTTCGTGACATAACCAGCGTTCCGACCCGGCCGATGAAGCCAAACGGGTCAAACGCATGGCCGTTATACACCAAATAGAAAACCCGAATTAAAACCGAGAACCGAGCGCCCTTGAGGGGCGCAAAAAGCATCAACCATAATAGCAAGCAAATTGCAGTTGACTCGGCAATGCTTGCTATTATATTATTGCAAGCATCTCATAAAAAAGGAGCAAGCAATGAATGATAACAAGTCTAATCAGTCCAAGGGTGGAGAGGCCAGAGCCATTGCTTTGTCTGCCGAAGATCGGAAGAAAATTGCAAGCATGGGTGCTCAATCAAAGTGGGATAAATCCATGCCAACCGTGTTGCTTGGAGCTAAATTAAAACTTGGTGGAATTGAAGTAGATTGCTATGTCACAGAAGAAGGAGAAAGATTAATAGCTGGACGAGGAATGCAAGAAATCCTCAAATTAGTTGATGAAGACCTGCCGGAAAGCGGCCAAAAGCCAGGATCAAGAATGACACGATTGCTAAACAATAAAAAACTTAAACCATTGATATATAAAGAAAAATTACAGGACCACTTTGACCCAAAAAAACGCAGGTATCAAGGAAGATTGATAGCTGGTTACAACGCCGAAATGCTTGTTGATATTTGCGAGGGGATGCTGGAAGCAAGATCTCAAGGAGTAACAATAACGGCTAGACAAAGCATCATAGCTGCACAATGCGAACTAATTATGAGGGGTTTGGCCAAGGTAGGAATTGTCGCTTTAATTGACGAAGCGACTGGCTATCAACAATTGCGCCCCGCCGATGGATTGCGTTCATACTTCGATCAAATATTAAGAAAAGATTTAGTTGCATGGTCAAAAAGATTCCCAGATGAATTTTACGAAAACATTTACAAACTCAGAGATTGGGAATGGCCCGGAATGGGCAAAAACCGATTTAGCGTAGTAGGAACATATACAAACGATTTACTTTATGGCCGGATCATCCCTGGCTTAAAAGAAGAACTTGAAATAAGAAATCCAAAAAATGAAAAAGGCCAGAGGTCTCACAAACATCACCAATGGCTTAACGATGATGCTGGTGACAAATTATTCTCTCAGCAAATGTTTACTATCCTTGCGTTGCAAAGAGCCTGCTTAAAAAGAACAGCCAACAAGTGGAAACATTTTATGAATATGATGGATGAAGTTTTGCCGAGAAAAAATGACAAACAACTAACATTATTCGATACATCCGAATACGCTACTTACGAACCGTGAGCTTTACAGCAATCTACTTATTCCATTATCAAAGACCAAAAACCTTAATCGTATAACAAACGGCTGGAATCAGACGGGGCAAAAGACCGCCCCGCTGTTCAGCCTTGCACCGTGTGCGCCCAGCATGGCGCGTGTCGCGCAAGCGACAACTGTTTGATTGTGGTGGTCAAGCAGTGACTTGGAGGTGAAAGTCCTCTATGGACCCTG
>JAYSLX010000020.1:0-6397 GCA_043725245.1 Geobacteraceae bacterium
CCAGAAAGGATTCAGGGAAAGTTTGGAGCAATCCGCGAAAGGCAGCTATGACCGCCTCTTCCTCACCCTGATGAGTACTCCCGGCAGTCAGCACCCTGAGTTCAACCGGTATACCGAACCTGCGCCTCAATTCCGCCTTATGGGCAGAAGAAACCGGCGCCGCCGGAATATCAAATTTAAGGTTGCGCGCCACCACAACCCTGCCCGGGTTAGCCCCAATGGCAGTAATTCGCCGGCCATCCTCACCGCTCTGCATGCAGAAGCGTGTAACATTCTCCAGAACCGGTCGGAACAGTCTGCGGGCTCGCAGATAACCGGCAAAGGAGCTGTCGGAGATCCGACCATTGGCAATGACAACCGGTATCCCCCTGAACCGCGCCTCTCGAAGAAAATTCGGCCAGAGCTCGGTCTCCATTATAATGACAAGTTCAGGATTTATCTGCCTCAGCAGACGCCGGACGGCATATGGATAGTCAAAGGGGAAGTACAGACAGTGATCAACTTCAGTAAGAGTCAAGGCAACACCGCGTCCGGTCTCTGTCATATTTGACAGAATCAGCCGTCTTTCGGGGTAACGCGCCTTGATCGCCCTGAGTAGAGGCCTGACGGCTATGGTCTCGCCCACTGACACAGCATGGACCCAGATCGGCCGGCAATCCCCCGTTGCAGTAACTGAGGTGTCCGCAACGAAACCGAACCGCTCCGAAAGCGCCGCCGGCCGCCCTCTGCTTACTGACCGGTAGATATGATAGACAAGCACGAAAGGCAACGCAAGCAACAGGATCATGTTGTAAAACAGGTACATTATCGTAGGATTCCTGTTATTCACTTTTCACGTTTCACTGAAGTAGCCGTCAGCCCTTGCTGTCACACTGTTAAGCGAATCCTCAATCCGACAACGGAATGACTCCGTATCTTCACCTTCCTGAAAGCGGAGCGGTTCGCCGACGACAAATACAACCCTGGAAAATGGCAAAGGGACGAAGAAACGGTCCCAACTGGTACCTCGCATAAAACGTGAAGCCGAATAAGCTATCGGCACCACAGCCTTCCCTGTCACTCTGGCAACCTGTGCAATACCGGTTTTTGCAGCCTCTGCCGGCCCCCTGGGTCCGTCAGGAGTTATGGCCAGATCGTTCCCCTTTTTCAGGAGACGAACCATCTCCCTGAGCGCCTTGCCCCCCCCCTTGGATGACGATCCTCTCACAAGGCCGAAATTGAAGCATTCCATAACGTTGGCAATCAGCTGACCATCACGATGTGTTCCGATCAGAACATTCATCCGTTCTCCACGGTAGAGAAAAGGCGCCAACAGAAGCCTGGCATGCCAAAACGTGCTGATAACTCCTTCTCTGCTTCGGACAAGATCGTGGAAATAATCACCTCCAATCACTCTGACGCGCATGGTCAGATACAATAAACGTATCATCCAGTAAATCAGCCGCGCTAGAGGACGACCGGAAATCTTCCTTACGAGTCTTCGTCTAAGTTCTTTCATCCCGCAAATTGCATATCATAGAGTCTCATGTATGCGTCGAATCCTTTTGTATCAGTTCAATCGCAAGTCTGGCTACCCTCTGCGAAGCGCCGCCATCACCCAGAAGACCCCTCACCCTGAGAAGCTTCTGGCGGATACCATCTGAATAGCCGATGTCAGTGAGCATCCTGGCCAGCTCATCCGAAATCCTGCCTGGCTCGGCATCGTGCTGGGTCAGCTCCGGCACCACCCTCTCACCAGCTACAATGTTGCTGATGCCTATGTGGTCCACCTTGATAAGCCTCATCCCGACAAAGTAGGTAAGTGGTGAGACCTTGTAGATGATCACCATCGGCACCCCAAGAAGGGCAATCTCCATTGTGATGGTTCCTGAAACCGTCACGATTGCATCGCACGACTGGATCACATCGTGGACCCGTCCCTCCACGAGGGTTATCTTGAGCCCGCTACCCGCAATATGGGGTTCGAGGTCTTCCTTTGCAAGGCTGGAGGCTATGGGAAGAACATACTGCACGTCAGGGAAACTTCTTTGCAGGCGCTTCGCGGTCTCAATGATAACCGGAAAGAGCCGCTTGACCTCTCCGTGCCGGCTTCCCGGAAAGAGCCCTACGGTGCGTATCGTTGGGTTGAGTCCGCAGACAGAACGGGCCTCGGCTGCCGTCAAGGTCGGCCGGACCATGTCCACCAAGGGGTGGCCGACAAAGGTCACCGGCAATCCGACCCTCTCATAATACGGGATCTCGAAGGGGAAAACCACGGCCATCTGGTTCACGAGGCGGGCAATCTTATGCACTCGACCACTACGCCATGCCCAGACTTGGGGGCTGATGTAGTACAGAACTTTCACCCCGGCTCTCTTTGCTACACGCGCCAGCAGGAGATTAAAGTCAGGGTAGTCGATAAGGATGAGAAGATCCGGCGGATCGCGCAAAATGATGTTGCGCATAGCCATAAAAGCACGGGCTATGACTCCGAAGTGCGCGATTACCTCGACCAGCCCGACAACGGCCATGTCGGCAGCATCCACCAGGGTGGAGACCCCGGCCTCGCGCATCCTCTCTCCGCCAATACCGAGAAAGGAAATATCCGGCCGTAGGCGACGGGCCTCTTCTACCAACCTTGCGCCGTACATGTCGCCGGACGCCTCGCCGGCCACAATCATGATCCGTTTACCCTGCACAACTCTCCCCATAAAACATAGAGACGCCCAGCAGGGCGTCTCTCAGGATCAAAAAGTTGACAAACATCCTTCTCAAACCGATCTTATGACTTCCACCACCTGCCGCACCTGTTCCTCAGTCATCTCGGGGAAGACCGGGAGCGACAGGCAACGTCCTGCTACCTCTTCGGACACAGGCAAGGTAACGGAAGCAAAGTCAGCGGCAAAGACCTCCTGACGATGAAGGGGAATCGGATAGTAAACGGCCGAGGCGATCTGAGCCTTAGTAAGCGCCTCCATCACGGCATCACGCTTATCGGTCAGAGTGGTGTACTGATGATAGACATGCCTGCCGATGCCGTCCTCTGCCGGAGGAGTCAGGGAAGAACCTGTCAGCAGCGAACTGTAGAGGTGGGCAACCCTGCGCCTGCCAGTACTGTACTCCTCGATCCGCTTCAGCTTCACCCTGAGTATCACTGCCTGCAATTCATCCAGACGACTGTTGTATCCGATAACATGGTGATGGTAACGAACCTTGCTGCCATGGTTGCGAAGCACCTTGATTTGTTCTGCGATACCGTCATCGTTGGTTGTTATCAGGCCGCCGTCACCGTAACAACCAAGATTCTTGCTCGGGAAGAAGCTGAAACAGCCTGCAGCGCCCCAAGTACCGGTCATGGTCCCATCAATGTCAGCACCGAAAGACTGGGCGCAGTCCTCAATGAGGAGCAGCCCCCTGCGGCGGCAAATCTCGCCTATTTCCTTAAGATCCGCCGGTTGTCCGAAAAGATGAACCGGCAGGACCGCCTTGGTACGCGGGGTAATGGCCTTCTCTATAAGGGACGGCACAATGTTGAAACTCTTCGAATCGATATCGGCAAAGACCGGAGTAGCACCGACATATCGGATTGCCTCGGCAGTCGCGATGAAGGTGAACGGCGTGGTGATCACCTCGTCACCGGGCCCAACCCCTGCAGCAGCCAAGGCCAGATGGAGCGCATCGGTACCTGATGCGCAGCTTATGGCATGCTTCACCCCCAGGTAGGTGGCGGTCTCCTGCTCGAATGCCGTCACATTCGGCCCAAGGATGAACTGGGTATTCTCCAGAGCAGCCAGGATCCCGCTGTCTATTTCATCCTTTAGTGCATGATACTGCCCCTTCAGGTCAACCATTGGAATCATTTTAAGATCTCCTTTCCACACCTCACATTTAACCTTTCACAGCCTTTTCAATCATCAATGCCGCTTCCAGAGCCTTGGCGCCGTCTTCTCCCGTAACATCAGGGATGCCACCGGTTCGGACTGATTTCAGAAACGAACAGATCTCGTCACGCAGTGGATCAGATGCAGGAAACGACTCCTCATCCCTTGCCAGATTGGGAAGACCCGGCATCTGCTCTCCCTCGCCCCTTGAGAGCCTTGTTATCTTCCGATCCTGAAAATCGACGTTCAGGTAGGAATCCTCCTGGAAGATCCTCATACGACGCTCGCTCTTAAGACTTATCCGACTGGCAGTCACGTTGGCAACACAACCGTTTTCAAACTCGAGTCGGGCGTTTGCGATGTCGATCTCTTTGCTGTAGACCGGCGCACCTGTAGCGCGAATCTCTCGAATCGGCGACTTCACGAGCGACAGTATGATGTCCAGATCATGAATCATCAGATCCAGAATGATACTGACATCTGTGCCCCTTGCCTTGAAAGGGCCGATACGGCTGGCTTCTATAAAGCGCGGTCGGGTCAACCGATCCCGAAGTTGGGAATAGACCGGATTGAAGCGTTCCAGAAAACCTATCTGCAGTACAGATCCCTTTTCATGCGCAATGCGGTTTAACTCTTTTGCTTGATCCAGGGTTGCAGTCATCGGTTTTTCCAGCAGAACATGAACCCCGCGGGCAAGGAAGAACTCGGCAACCTCGAAATGAGCGACCGTCGGAACCACAATGCTTACCACATCAACCTGGCCGGCCAGCTCGCGGTAATCGGTTAGCGCCCGAGCAGACAAAGGCCCGGCGACCTCCTCGACCCGAGCTTTATCCGCATCCACCACGGCAGCAAGCTCGACATTTTCAGCAGCGGCATACTTGTCGGCGTGAAACTTACCCAGGTAGCCGACCCCGACAACTGCGGCGCGGATCACACTCATGGTCTGCATATCCCTCGTTCGGATTTCTCGATAAAATCGATAAAATAGCTTAATTCAGGGGTTTGGCGGATGCCGCTCTTCATCTTTGCAAGTGCATCGGAGAGTTTCAGTTTGGAAAAAGCAAGTATCCGGTAGGCTTTCTTGAGATCCGAAACCAGCTCAGGGCTGAACCCACGGCGCTTCAGGCCGATAAGGTTGAGTCCTCTCAGTGAGGCATCACGCTTTTCACATGTGGCGGCTATGGTGTAGGGTGGAATGTCGTGCCCTACCATGGTACCGCCTCCGATCATAACGTAGCCGCCTATCCTTACGAACTGGTGGACTGCCACAAGCCCGCCGAATATTGCAAAGCTGTCAACGGTCACGTGGCCGGCCAGTGTAGCGGCGTTTGCCATAACGATACCGTCACCGAGGATGCAGTCGTGTGCCACATGGGAGTAAGCCATCAGCATGTTGTTGCTGCCGATTACCGTCTGCTTCCGCCCGGAAGGGGTACCACGGTGTACGGTAGCAAACTCCCTGATGATGTTCCGATCCCCGATAAGTACAAGGGTCTCCTCACCCTTGTACTTAAGGTCCTGGGGAGGAGCTCCTATGGAGGTCATCTGAGAGATCCGGTTCTCCTCTCCGATGGTTGTCCAGCCGTCGATAACCGTATGGGCTCCGATTGTCGTTCCACGTCCGATTTTTACATGTTCTCCGATAACGGCATAGGGGCCGACCTCTACATTGGATGCCAGCTCTGCGCCGGGGTGAACAATGGCTGTTGGGTGTATCATGGATTTACTCCCTGTTCATATCTGCGAAAGTAGCCTTTAACTTGGCTTCAGTCACCAGCTTGTCATCGACGAACGCCTTACCTGCAATGACCCAAATCCCGCGCTTGCAGGCAATCACGTCAATCTCTATCCTGAGCTGGTCTCCGGGAACAACCGGTTTCCTGAACTTTGCGTCGTCTATTGAGCCGAAATAGCAAACTTTCTTACGAACTTCGTCATCTGATGCCAGATAGGCAAGGATACCGCCGACCTGTGCCATTGCCTCGATAATGAGCACCCCCGGCATAACCGGATGTCCAGGAAAATGCCCCGGGAAATAAGGCTCATTTATTGTCACGTTCTTTATGGCAACAATCCTTTTGCCTGGATCGTGCTCCACCACCCTGTCCACCAGAAGAAAGGGAAAACGATGGGGCAAGATCTTTATTATCTGGTTTATGTCCATTATCATAAGCTACCTCCTTGTGAACGCAATCATACACATCACTTTTCACTTTTCACAAAATTTTCCAATTCCGCAACCCGCTTTTCAAGCGCAGCAATAGTTCTCTTCATCTCCGGCAAACGTGGGGTAAGAGCTGCAACCCGGAGCCATGTCCGGTGATCATAGGCAGGGATGCCACTCACCCTGCTCCCGGCCGGGAGGTTATCAACCACAGCTGATTTCCCACCCACAGTCACATTGTCACCTACCGACAGATGGCCCACGACCGCTACCTGGCCGGCAAGTGTAACATGATTGCCAAGCTTTGCGCTACCGGCGATGCCGACCTGCGATACAATCATGCAGTTTTTGCCGATCATGCAGTTGTGCG
>JAYSLX010000021.1:0-26631 GCA_043725245.1 Geobacteraceae bacterium
TATCTGTGGCAGGGGACTACCTGCGGTAGTAAATTCTACAAGGAAGATAGGCATGCTTGAACAGGAATTCACCATAGTAAACAAGCTGGGGTTGCATGCCCGGGCCTCGGCGCTGTTCGTTAAGACGGCCATGCCATTTGTCTCAGAGGTAAAGGTGGCACGCGAGGATGTAGAGGTCAACGGTAAGAGCATCATGGGGATCATGATGCTGGCAGCTGCGAAGGGGAGCACTATTACTCTTACCATTGAGGGGGCCGACGAGGGTGAGGCAATGTCTGCTCTGGGGGAACTTATCAGGAATGGGTTCGGCGAAGAGTAACAATCGTCATTTCCAGGGGGTAGGCGCTTCTCCCGGTATCGCCATCGGCCGTGTAAAGGTAACGGACCGAAGCCGTGTGGCGGTTTCTGAGGAGTATCTGCACGTCTCTGAGATTGCCGCCGAGGTGTCACGCTTCATGATTGCCCTGGATGCGGCAAGGGACGAGTTAAGGGGGGTTAGGGATCAGCTTGCCCAGAAACGCGGGTCAGAGCACCTTTACGTCATCGATACTCACCTGATGATGCTCGAAGATGTCATGTTCCAAAATGAGAGCGTTGGGTTTATCGAATCCGAGGCGATCAGCGCAGAATGGGCATTGAAGAAAGTCATCCGGAAGTTTCGGGATTTTTTCTCCGCAATAGAGGATGACTATCTGCGTGAGCGGGCAGGCGACATAGAAATAGTCGGAGAGCGGATTCTGCGAAAGCTCGTGGGTAAGCAGCACGAGCCTTTGAATCAAATTCACAACATGTCCCTGGTTGTCTCCCACGATCTTTCGCCGGCTGACATTCTACAGATTGACAAGAAGAAAGTAATAGGCTTCGTCACAGACCTTGGGGGAAAAACCTCACATTCAGCCATTCTGGCCAGGGCACTGGAAATCCCGGCGGTAGTCGGCCTTGAAAGGATCACTGCCGAGGTTACTGATGGCGAGAACATGATTGTCGACGGCTCTGCCGGCGTCGTGATCATCAATCCCGACGAAGGTACATTCCGTGAGTACCTGAAGCGCAAGCTTCACTACGAATACATCGAGCGGGGGCTTGCAAAGCTTCGAGATCTTCCGGCCGTAACCCTGGACGGCTATCGGATAAACCTCATGGGAAACGTGGAGTTCATTGAGGAGATCCCTTCCCTCAAAGGGCATGGTGGCGAGGGGATCGGGCTCTACCGTACCGAGATGCTCTTCTTCAATCGGCAGGAGCTTCCCGGCGAGGATGAACAGTTTGCCGCATACTCGGCAATTGTTCAAAAGATGGCTCCAAAGCCGGTTACCATCCGCACGCTGGATGTTGGAGGCGACAAGTTTGTTCCGGGTCTGAACCTTGCCGACGAATTGAACCCGGCACTCGGCCTGCGTGCCATCCGTCTTTCGCTCCGTCAGCCGGAAACTTTCAAACCCCAGCTTCGGGCCATTCTCCGTGCCAGTTCCATGGGTAAGGCCCGCATCTTTTTCCCGATGATCTCCGGTATTGATGAGATACGTGCTGTGAAGCGGCTCCTTGATGAGGCCAAGCAGGAGCTGCGCACGGAAGGGCTTCCCTTTGACGAGAAGATAGAGATCGGGATCATGATTGAGATCCCCTCCGCCGTAATCATAGCCGATCTTCTTGCAAAAGAAGTCGATTTCTTCAGCGTAGGCACCAACGATCTTATCCAGTATTCGCTGGCCATAGACCGTACAAACGAGCATCTTGCCCACCTTTACGAGCCTCTCCACCCCGCGGTACTCCGCTCGCTCAAGCTGGTGGTGGATGCGGCCCATGCTGCGGGCATAGATGTCTGCATGTGCGGCGAGATGGCTGGAGAACCCGAATATTTGCCGATACTCCTCGGCCTCGGATTCGATGAGCTCTCCATGAACTCTATTTCCATCCCCCGCGTGAAAAGGATCCTCCGTCGCTGTTCCATGTCTGAGGCCGAGCAGCTTGTTACCCGTGCCCTTACCTTTACAACCGCATCTGAAATAGAGACCTTCCTGAAGGGTGAAATCACCGCCCACTATTCCGAGAGTTTTGACTAATCGCAACTTCTCAAGACTTTTGCATGAGAATCTTTTTAAATTTTTAATTGCTTGACATGGTTCCTGTTAAGCTGTTAGAGTCCATCTTGTCCAGGAATAATCCTGCGAAAAACTAACAAGAAGAATCAGGAGATGGTAAGCACATGGTAAACGGAACAGTAAAATGGTTTAATGACAGCAAGGGGTTTGGATTTCTTGAGCAGGAAAGCGGCGAAGATGTTTTTTGTCATTTTTCTGCAATCGCGGGCGACGGATTTAAATCCCTTGCAGAAGGCGATAGGGTAACATTTGAAGTGACAAAGGGTCCGAAAGGGCTCCAGGCCGCGAATGTAACCAGAGTTTAACAGTTTATCAGTTGAACAAAAAAGCCTCGGAGAAATCCGGGGCTTTTTTTGTCTTCAAATCCAATTCACCTGAGCCGTATCCCAAGAGTTTAGGTTCAATCAAGTCTGTCCAGAATCCTCAGGAGACCATCAAGAATCGTTACCGGATGGGGGGGGCACCCGGGGATGTAGAGATCAACCGGGATGAGGCCGTCGATGCCGTTGCAAACCTCTGGGGAGTCCTGATAGGGACCTCCATGGATGGCGCACGCCCCGCAGGCGACTACGATTTTTGGGGATGGGATGGCTTCATAGGTTTTTAATAGTGCTTCTCGCATATTTTCCGTTACCGGCCCAGTCACCCACAATCCGTCGGCATGTCGCGGAGAGGCGACAAACTGGATTCCGAAGCGTCCAAGGTCCCAACCGACCGTGGAAAGCACATTTGTATCCGCTTCGCAGGCATTGCAGCCACCGGCGCTCACCTCTCGAAACTTGAGAG
Source organism: Geobacteraceae bacterium (assembly GCA_043725245.1). Classification (GTDB taxonomy): domain Bacteria; phylum Desulfobacterota; class Desulfuromonadia; order Geobacterales; family DSM-12255; genus Geoanaerobacter. The sequence goes on from JAYSLX010000021.1 coordinate 2,889, forward strand.
ACCGCCTGAAAAGGCGGAGGAGATCAGGAGGCAATGGATGTGCAAAATGGTGTTCACCCCCCGGTCTGACGACGAGCTGATCGCGTTTTGTTGCGGCAAGCCGGTGATCGTTGGTGAAGACAACGGCCTCACTACAGCAGCACTCCCCACAGAAAAGGCACTTTCCCATGTCGAGAGATGTGCTTCCGGAAGAGGATAGCGCTCCGTACGGGCAAGAGCTGAGGCATCTGTTATCATCGGTGGAGGAGTTTTCAGAGAGGATGGTCGGATACCCTCGAAACATTTCGGGCATGACCACCGGTTCCCTGGGATATGGTATGGTTCGGTGGCCTTGCTTGAGGCGCGCAATAATTGCACTGAACATAAAGCGTTATCCCTCCTGCCGGAAATCGATCGTCTTTTTCGGCATGCAGTCTCCTATAAATCAAATCCGCAGTAGGACAGGTTAAAACTCTTGTTACAGAGAGGGAAATCGGATATCTGCTCCCCGCGCAAGGCAGTGGAAAGTCCTTGCCAGTTGTGGAACGACGGATCAGTGACTTTGTATCGGCTGAACCGACCAGTTTCATCGGTAATAGCTACATGACATATTTCACCCCTCCACCCTTCGGTCAGGGCAACAGTAAGACGCCCTCCGGCCAGGCGGGCAAGGTCAACACGGTGGCCGCCGGCAGGTAACTGACGAAGTTGTCCAGCGATGAAATCAAGAGATTTCTGGGCTTCCTGCCAGCGAAGAACGGTTCGTGCACAGACATCGCCATGATAGCCGGTCAATACCGGGATCTGAACCATACGGAAAATACCGAACGGATTGTAATGCCGCACGTCACGTTTGAGGCCACAGGCCCGTGCTGGGGGGCCGACAAGGCCAAGCTCAGCGGCGGTATCCCGGGAAACCTGACCGATCCCTTCCAGGCGGCTCATGACTGATGGCGTGCTCCAGAGCAGCTCAACAGCGTTGGTAAGGTCTGTCCGGGCAGATTCAAGTCGTTTGAGCAGGTCATTTCGTTGCTCTCCGGAGAGGTCGAAGATGGTTCCACCCGGGGTAAGCAGGCTCCGGCCAAAACGGCTGCCGCAGAGGACTGCAGTCATGTTCAGGAAATCTCCTCGAATGCGACCGCAAAAGGAGGATGTCGGAAGGTAGCCAACATCTCCGGCAATGGCACCCAGGTCGCCGGTATGGTTGGCCAGGCGCTCCAGTTCAAGGGCAATGCCGCGAAGTGCCTCGGCGCATGCGGGCACCCGAACCCCTGCGAGAGATTCAACAACCATGCAGTATGCCTGACTGTGGCCGATGGTAGTATCGCCTGCGATTGTTTCCATCTGTTGCATGGTGCGTGGATGTGGGCCGCCAAGCAATGCCTGTTCTATCCCTCGATGCTGGTAGCCCAGAGAAATTTCCAGGTGGAACACCTGTTCCCCGTGGCACTGGAAGCGGAAGTGCCCCGGCTCTATGATGCCGGCATGGACCGGCCCGACAGCGACCTCATGTACTTGGTCACCTGCAACCTGATAGTAGTCCATCACGCCGACCCTTATGGGTTCATCAGCCGGTCGATTCCAGGCATCTCGACCTGGGACATACGACCGGTGAAACCGAACCGGTTTGAACCAGGGATGGTCTTCAAACAGAATGCCGCACTGTTCGGCTATTTCACGCTCGAACAGATGAACCTGCTGACAGACCCTTGTAATTGAAGGGAAACAGTCACCATCCACGGTGGTCTTCATGACCCCCAGTTCTCCACCTTCATTTTTTGCCAATACAGAACAGAGAACGGTCTTCCTGCCTTCAGGGATACCGAAATAGGAAGCAATGCGCCATCCGTTGTCGACACTGTCAATCATGGTCTGCAGAAACTGGCTGTTGCCAAGGGTCGGAATGTCGGCATACGGTATCGACGTGCCGTTATAGATGGTTTGCATGCTATGACTCATGCCCGGACCTCCAGAAGAGCGGCTCCATCCTGCAGCAATTGCAACAGGAATTCCGGTGGCCAGACGCCGAGCAGGAGTATGACCAGCATCATGAAGAGCGGTGGGCCAACGGTCAGCACTCTGTCCCGGTATTCGGTCGCCTCGAGATCCTTGGTCGGCTCACCCATTACCAGCGGCAGGACTGTGAGTGCCATACCGATGAAAACAATGGTCAGAAAAAGCAGAAACAGTCCACCAATCAGATAGCGCTTCTCGATAAAGGCGCTGCTGACAATGGAATACTCGCTTAAAAAGGGTGAAAACGGTGGTGAACCGGTAATCGCTATGAAGCCGGCCAAAAAGAGTCCACCAGACCAGGGGAGGTGAGTCAGGGCTCCGCGCACGACATCGGTGGTTTTGTTGGAGTAGGAGCGATGGATATTGCCGGAAGAGAGAAAGAGTACCCCCTTGGTAAGCCCGTTGTTCAGCAGGTGGAACAGCGCGCCGTAGAGGGCCCCCTTGCCGAGACCCAGCCCAATGGCAAGGATACCGACATGCTCAACACTCGAGTAGGCAAGCATCCGCTTGAAATCCGCTTGCCGGGCCATAAAAATGGCGGCTAAGGCCATGGAAAGGAGCCCCATGCCGATGAGTGCCTGTTGGAAAAAAACCACTTCGCTCCCCGAGGCCAGGCAAACCTGATAGACGCGGAGGATTGCCAGAAACGCGCAGTTTACAAGGCCTCCAGCCAGGAGTGCTCCCACCAGACCCGGTGCCTCGCCATAGGCGTCAGGCTTCCAGGTGTGAAGAGGTGCCAAGCCCATTTTGGAACCGTAGCCAACAAGCAGGAAGATGAATGCTGCATGGAGCCACCCCTGGTTGAGCTCACGTGCGGAAAACATCAGTGGTCCCAAAAGGAGAGTTGCTTCCCGGTGGGCAACATGGGTCGAGTAGGCGAGGAAGAGGAGACCGAGCAGTGCCAGCGCAATGCCGACGGAACAGATCAGAAGATATTTCCAGGTTGCTTCGATGGAGCGGGCATTGTGGTTGAAGTATATAAGCGGGGCCATGGTGACGGTAGTCGTCTCAACAGCCACCCAAAGCAGGCCTAAGTGCTGGGATATGGTCACCAGGGTCATTGCTGACAGGCAGATAAGCAGGCACATGCAGAGAACGCGGTTGGAACGTTCCCGGCGATAACGAAGATACCCGACCGCATAGACCGAACAGACCGCGAACAGGAGACTGATGCAGAGAAGCACAATCTTTCCGAGGGGGTCAAGCCATATCCAGCCTCCGACTGAGGGGGGAGGTGCATTACCCATCAGCCAGGCGGTCATGGCCAGATGGGGAAGTGCGATTCCCGGGAGCAGGTAGGGGCGCAGTCGATTGCTGGGGACAATCCAGGCGAGCAGTGCCCCAGCGAGGGGAAGGAGAACAAAGAGATAAAGCATCAGACTTACTCCTCCTTCAGAGCGCGCAGACGTGATGTGTCGATGGACGAGAATTCCTGGCTGATATGATTGATGACGATCCCCATGACGAAGATTCCCACAAGAAGATCGAGAAGAGCCCCTGCTTCTACCATGACCGGCATTGCCTCTGTCAGGAGGAGACCGAAGATGAAGATGCCGTTTTCCAGCACCAGATAGCCTATGACCTGGGAGATGGCTTTCTTGCGTGTCGTAAGTACCAGAAATCCGGTCATCAGAGTGGCGATTGATGCTGGTACGAACAGAAGATCCTGGTGTTCCGGGGCAAGCGGAAGTTTCAAGGCAAAAACAAACGCGAGCGAAGTAAACACAGCTCCAAGGATAAGGGTCGGCACATACCCGAGAAACGGCTCGATCTCCCGTTTGATCTGGGCCTTACGCACTGCTTTATCGATCAGATACGGGATAATCAGCCCTTTTGCGAGGATGATGCTGACAGTGATCCCGGCCAGATGGAGGGAAAACGGGTGGATGATTCCGGGGAGGATGCCGAGCACAACCCCTTGGACGGCAACCGCACGGATACAGAACGCCATCCGGCTCGACCCGAGCAGTACGAAGTTGATCAGCATGACCAGTACAAGTAGTTGATCGGCAAAGGCACCCATGATCACCTCAAAGTCAGCAGCATGGCAAACGCCGAGAGAATCGTCGCGGCGACAAGTAGCTGTGGAATGCGTACAAGACGGAGTCGGGCCATGACCGATTCAACAACGCCGATAACAACCGCCAGAAGCAGTATGCAGATAATAAATATCCCCCAGTCAGCGAAGGTGTAGCCGGTCTCGAGAGGCATCGCGAGATTGATGAATACCGCTCCCAGCACGAACAGCTTCATGGACGCACCGTAGAGGATATAGCCTAAGGCAGGCCCGCTGTGGTCAAGAACCATTACCTCGTGGATCATGGTCAATTCCAGATGGGTATTCGGGTCATCAAAGGGGATCCGGCAGTTTTCGGCAAGCAGGGTGATGAAGAGAGCTCCGACCAGCAGCAGCATGGTGGCCCCGGCCGAAAGCCAGGTCGCTGCAGAGGCATTGGCCAACATGGTGGAGAGTGATAACGATTTACTCATTCGCGCCAGGGTAATCAGCGCAAAAAAGAGAGTTGGCTCGGCAAGGCAGGAAAAAGTCACTTCCCTGGCCGCGCCCATACCTTCAAAGCTGGAACCAGTGTCAAGGGCGGCGATAGTCGTGAAAAAACGTGCCAGGCCGAACAGATAGGCGAACAGGATCATGTCACCGTTGAATGATACCGGAGCCTGGTGGTTGCCGAGCGGCACCAATGATGCGGCAACAATCGTAGCTGAAAGAGTGATAACCGGCCCGGCTCTAAAGACCCAGGTTGTGGTTTCACTGAAGACCGAACCCTTGCGGAACAGCTTGAACAGATCATAATACGGCTGCAGGTAAGGGGCACCTACTCGCCCTGCGAAGGCTGCTTTTGTCTTGCCGATGACCCCCAGCAGCAAGGGGGGCATAAGGAGCACCAGCAGACAATGAATGATGGTATCGGTCATGGCGGTTACATCCTTAACAGAATTCATCAGATGTCATAAGCAGTTACTGATCGTGTTGGTTAGTGCGGCCAAATCATTAACACGAAAAGTGTTGCAAAAATGTAGAGCATATACAGATGCAGCTGACCGTGCTGAAGGCGCCGCACAAAGGAAAATGCCTGGCCGGCTATCAGGAAAAGAGGTGTCAGGATACGGTCCAGCATTGTCTCGGTGAGTGTATATCTGAACCGGGACGTGTCGGGCAGATACCCGATAATCCGTGGATAAAGGAGTTGTGGTGTGACAATGATGCCGAGCAGGTTCGCCGCCTGTTCCGAGAATGAAGTTCCGGTGTATTGTATGCGAGGGGTTGGGACCGGGTAACCGCATCCCCAGGTCGTAGTTAAAGATTGCGGCATGCGAGCGATCATTCTGCTGTATATGAGCCCCACCAGCAGAGCTAGTATAAGCAAGGCCCCGTTGACCAGCGAGATCTTTGCCAGGGGGACCGTGCTCGCCACCTGTGCGAACGCTCCAGCTGAGATTCCTCCGTAAAAGAGTACCACAGGTTCCACTATCTGCAGCAGTAGTGGAGCAACAGTCCCTGCAGCAAGGCAGAATAGTGCCAGCAAAGCCATTGGAGCCACCATCGCACCATGGGCCTCGTGACCGTGCGCTGCAGCTGAAGTTCGCGGAGAGCCGAGGAAAATGACCCCAAAAAGTTTGACAAAGGTGATTATTGCCAGTCCGCCTACAAAGGCAAGGAGTGGAGCAACCAGTGAGAGAACAGGTGTCGGCGATGCGACTGCATCGCTGAACGCGCCGAAATAAAGGAACAGCTCCCCAATAAAGCCGTTGAGAGGCGGCAGGCCGCAGATAGCTAACGAGCCGATCAAAAAGAGAGGTGTGGTGTGCGGAAGCTTCCTGGCGAGTCCTCCCATCTGATCGATTTCACGTGTTTCGGTGGCGTGGATCAGTACACCTGTGCCGAGAAAGAGCAGCGGCTTGAAAATGCCATGATTGATGATGTGCATAAAACCGCCGGTGAGCCCAAAGACAACGAGCGCCGGATTCTTTGTCTGCAGGCCGATAAGCGCCATGCCGAGACCAATGAAGACAATGCCGATATTTTCTATGCTGCTGCAGGCAAGAAGCCGCTTCAGATCGCGCTGCACAGCTGCAAGTGCAATGCCGGTCACTGCCGAGATTGCGCCCAGTAGCAGGATGAGCCACCCGAACCAGTCAGGCGTACCTGAAAAAAATGAAACGGTTCGCAAAATCCCATAGACCCCCATTTTCAACATGATACCGGACATCATCGCGGAAATATGACTCGGTGCATTTGCGTGGGCACCAGGTAGCCAGATATGGAGCGGCATAATGCCTGCTTTGGCACCGAAACCGATGAGCGCAGCAACAAGGATTGCCGCAGCAGGTGTCACGTAGGGGGAAAGAGTATGGGCTTGCGGGAAGGCAAAGGAGCCCGTGTTCTCACGCAGAAGCGCAAACAGAACGAACAGGGCTGTGGTGCCGGTATGTGTCGCAAGCAGATAGACTGTACCAGCCCGCTGCACCTTGGGGTCGAGCTGGTCGGTGGTAATAAGGAAATAGGCTGCAAGGGCCATGACTTCCCAGGCCATGAGCAGCAGTACCCCGTTACGTGCCAGAACAACAAGTGCCATAGATGCAGTGAGCAGACCAAAGAAAAAAGTCATTTTTCTTTCTGAAGAGGGGTGATCTCTGGCTGGCCAGTAGGCGGTGGCATAGACCGCACAGCAACCGGTTACCAGAAAAAGCGGCAGGAGAAAGAGAGTAGAGAGGGGATCGGCAGAGAGTTCGCAGGGGCCGAATGGGAGGTTCCAGTCAAGGAGATAGCGTGAAGGGGAGGTCACTGTCAGCAAGCGTCCTGAAGCGATCAACCCCAGAATAGAGGCAAAGAGTGCAATCCCTGCCGCTATCTTTTGTCCCCATCCCGGCTGCTTGATCAGCAGACCGGGAAGACCTGATGTTGCCAGGAGAACGATGGCGACAAGTACACATACGACAGGGTCATCTATGGTGTGCCAGTAAGAATCCATGAGGACTTTCCATTATGGCAATGTTTCGTATGCGGCAAAGAACTTGTCATTCAATAAACCGCTACAGCTACAGGACGACAAAAAAAAGGGTAACACATAAAATATTTATATGGTATAACTTTTTATACGTCAACAGTATTTTGAGACACACAGAGGTGTGCCATGCCAGTCACCCGACTTAACATTACTCTCCCCACTCCGATAGTTGATGATATCAAGGCTCTCTATGGACAACGCGGCTTGAGCCAGTTCCTTGAGGAGGCAGCCAGGGAAAAGCTCTCCGAGGTTAAAAAGAAGGCCTACAAGGGGCTGATCGAGGGGTATCAGGCCACGGCCGAAGAGACCGTGGAGGTGCTGAAAAAGTTCGAGGCGGCTGTTACGGAGGAACGCGATGTTTAAGCGTGGTGGGATTTATTCAGTCAGTCTGGCCCATGACGAAGAGCGTGGCAAGGAAACCTGCCCCTGTCTGGTTGTAAGCAATAATGTCAGCAATGAATTTTCACCGGTGGTGACAATCGTCCCGTTGTCCTTTTCCAACCTTGAAAAGATCTATGAGTTTGAAACGTTATTGCCGGCCATTAACAACGGATTGGGCAGAGATGCTAAAATCAGTTCTCATATCATCATTACCATCGACAAAACCAAGGTGGTGGGGGAGCGGCTCGGCTTTCTGACAAAGACACTCTTGACAAAGGTCGATAAGACGCTTTGCTTTCAACTCGATCTGTAAAGTTTTTCGCGGAGACTATAGAGATGCATCTGAAAACAGCAGACGTGGCCAAAGCGCTCAATGTGGATGAAAAAACAGTTCTGCGCTGGATAAAAAAAGAGAAGCTTCCTGCCGAGCGGGTCAGCGGTGAATTCCAGATCAACCGGGTTGATCTTCTGGAGTGGGCCACGGAACAGGGTTTCAAGGTAGATCCGGCAATTTACAAGGCGCAGGATGACGAGAGCATGCCGCTACCCAGTCTCAGTCAGGCCCTCGAAGCCGGTGGGATTCACCGTAATGTGGCGGGAAGCGACAAAGAGACGGTTCTCCGGAGTGTGGTGACACTGCTTGATCTTCCGGCGGAACTTGATCCTGAGTTTGTCCTCCAGGTCCTCCTTGCCCGTGAGGCACTCGGTACTACCGCAGTCGGTGACGGGATAGCCATCCCCCATGTGCGCAACCCGATCCTTCTGCAACTTCCGGTTCCGAAAGTCGCCCTCTGCTTTCTTGCCCAGCCGATCGATTTTGATGCCCTGGATGGCAAGCCGGTTCAGATCCTCTTTATCCTGACCAGTCCGACGGTAAAGATCCACCTGCACCTTTTGTCCAAGCTGGCTTATGCGCTGCGTGACAAGCGTCTGCGCGAGGCTCTTCGTACCCCCTGCAATCACAAACAAATCATGTCCGTGTTGAAGAGTGTCGAGCATGATATTGGGAGACCTTCGACATGAGCAGTTGGCTTTCCGGACCGGGCAGTGGACATCTGCTTATTGCTGCCTCTCTGCTGGCAGCAGTTTCCGGCGTGCCGCTGCTTCTCCGCCTGCTCCCCCCCTCAGCCGGACAACGGTTTTCCACCATACTCATCTGTAGTGCATCAATGCTCGGCATTGCCGGAGCAACCACTACCTTGCTCCAGCGTGCAACCGTAACCTATGAACTCATATGGCCCCTGCCGTTTGGTCCCGTAATATGCTCCATAGATCCACTATCCGCCATTTTCGCTCTCCCCATTCTGGTCGTTGCCGCCAGTTGCAGCATCTATTCGATCGGTTACTGGCCCGCCTGCGACAACCTGCGTACGGTCCGCAAGCTGACATTCTTTTTCGGTATTCTGGTTGCAGCCATGCTCTGGGTCGTTATGGCTCGTTCGACAAACCTGTTTCTCCTCGCCTGGGAGATAATGGCACTTGCTGCCTATTTTGTACTGACGACCAATGATTTCGACCGTGAGGTGCGTGAAGCGGGTTCTCTCTATATGATCTGTACCCATATCGGGACACTTTGCCTGTTCGCAATCTTTGCCCTGCTCAAGTCGACATCAGGCTCCTTCGTCTTTCCCGCGACGGCCACTCTCAGCATAGATGGTCCTGTTGCAGGAGCCATTTTCATACTCTCTCTTTTCGCATTCGGATTCAAGGCCGGTATCATGCCGCTGCATATCTGGCTTCCCTCAGCCCATGCCAACGCTCCCAGCCACATCTCAGCCATCATGTCGGGAGTCATTCTCAAGATCGGTATTTACGGGCTGCTCCGGGTTTTATCCTTCTTTGTCAGCTTTCCGCTCTGGTGGGGGATTACCGTTCTTGTCCTCGGGATCGTTTCCGCCATTGTCGGCGTCCTCTTTGCCATTGGTCAGCATGACCTCAAACGCCTGCTTGCCTACCACAGCATCGAAAACATCGGCATAATCACTATCGGAATCGGTGTCGCCCTTATCGGCAGTACCACCGGTTCGCCTACGCTGGTCCTCTTAGGGATGTCAGGAGCGCTCCTCCATGTTGTCAACCATGCCACATTCAAGGCGCTGCTGTTTTTAGGTGCTGGTTCCATCATACATACTGTCGGCACACGGGAAATCGACCGAATGGGCGGACTGCTTCGCCCCATGCCCTGGACGGCTCTCTTCTTCCTGATCGGGGCAGTTGCCATCTGCGGCTTGCCACCGCTGAACGGTTTTGTGAGTGAAATGCTGATTTATCTCGGTTTATTCAACGGTGCAGTAAATGGAGACGGAGCAGGAGCGGCGATGGCCGCCCTGGCGGTGCCGGGACTGGCACTGGTGGGAGGCCTGGCAGTAGCATGTTTCGTCAAGGTCTTTGGGGTAATCTTTCTCGGTTTTGCCCGATCGACTGCAGCGACCCATGCCCATGAGGTCGGCATTAGTATGCGTATCCCCATGGCGCTGCTCGCTTCCGTCTGCATTGTTATTGGTATTGTGCCGCTTGCTGTTGCCCCGCTACTGGAAGCGGCAGTCTCAAGCTGGCATCCGTCAGGCATCGGCAGTGGGCCGCTCGACACCATTGCCCCACTTGGGTGGATCTCGATTCTGGCAACGGCACTGCTGGTATTCGCTCTACTGGCTTATGTGATGCGGATGCGGAACGTTGTTGCAACCAGATCTACCACCTGGGGGTGCGGTTATCTGGCCTCAACCTCGCGTATGCAGTACACTGCTTCGTCATTCGCTGACATGCTGGTCTCCCTTTTTTCCGGCATTCTGAGACCCCGGATCCACCCACCGGCCATCAACAGCCAATTCCCTGATGGCTCACGGTTAACCAGCCATGTTCCCGAAGTTGTGCTTGAGAGGATATATCTCCCCCTGCTCCAGTGGGCCAACGAAAAGGTCGCTCCAATCAGAAAGCTTCAGCACGGCCAGTTGCATCTCTACATCCTCTACACCCTGTTTACTCTGATCGTACTTCTGGCCCTACCTCAGTAATCTATGACCTGCTCCCCCGGCGACCGGTCTTGGGGGCGGGCTGCTCGGCCACGACCTTTTTTCGTCGGGGAGTCTTTGGCAAAGCCTGAGCCAGCACACTCTTTTCCCGACTCTTTTTTGCCTTAGCCTGTTCCTTGGCCTTTTTCCCTTCCTGCGCCTTAACACTCCGTTTGATCGCATACTGCGGAAACTCTGCCAGCGTCTGGCGAGGGATGGCATACTTGAGCAGCTTCTCAATAGCGAGCAGCAGCGACTGCTCTTCATGGCTGACCAGCGAGAGGGCAATCCCGTCCTCACCGGCCCGGCCAGTGCGACCGATCCGATGCACATAGTCTTCGGGAACCTGGGGAAGATCGTAATTCACCACATGCGGCAGGCGCTCGATGTCGAGCCCGCGAGCTGCCACATCGGTTGCCACCAGCACGCGAAACTCACCCCGCTTGAACTCTGCCAGGGTACGCGTCCGGATTGACTGGCTCTTGTTGCTGTGGATGGCGGCAGCCTTAATCCCGTCGAAGAGCAGCTCTTCGGTCAACTTGTCAGCGCCGTAGCGGGTCCGGGCGAAGACCAGCACTTGATTCCACTCCCCTGTGCGGATCAGAAACGAGAGCATCTCACGCTTGCGGCTCTTTTCCACCTGATAAACCGCCTGGGTCACCGCGTCGGCGGCGATATTTTTGCGCGCCACCTCGATCCGACGTGGCTTATTGAGCAATTCATCGGCGAGCTGTTTGATGCTTTGCGAATAGGTTGCCGAAAACAGGAGGGTCTGGCGCTTAACCGGCAGATACTCCGCCACCTTGTGGATGTCGTCGATAAACCCCAGATCGAGCATCCGGTCGGCCTCGTCCAGCACCAGAAACTTGATTCGGGAAAGGTTCACAGTGCCCCGTTCCGCGTGATCCAGCAACCGCCCCGGCGTTGCAACCACAATATCGATGCCGCGGTGCAGTCGCTCGATCTGCGCCTGGATGCTCACTCCGCCGTAGATCATCGTGGAGCGGAGCGACAGGCGCCGGGCATAATTGTTCATCTCTTCGCTGACCTGGGCGGCCAGCTCGCGGGTGGGCACCAGAACCAGCGCGCGTGGTTTACGACGTTTCTCCACAGGGATATTTTCACCCAGCATCTGCACAATCGGCAGGGCAAACGCCGCTGTCTTGCCGGTACCGGTCTGGGCGCCGGCCAGCAGGTCGCACCCCTCGAAAATAACCGGGATCGCCTCGGTCTGGATGGGGGTCGGTACGATATAGCCCTGGGCGGCAATCGCGCTCAGCAGTTCGGCACGCAGGCCAAGAGTATCAAAAGACATTGATCGAACTCCTTGTGTAGATAGATCAGGGATGACGGTGTTAAAGTGGAGTATCGCAAAAATAAAAACCACAGGAGTATCCCTGTGGTTTAGATGTTTCTGTATAGCACGCCGGACTGTGCGGCGACAATGGCTTTCTTGCGGAGCTCTCTGTTACGCTTGATTGAGCCTTCTTGAACCGATTTTAAATGCTCCCAATCCAAGCAGACCAAAGCCAAGGAGGAGTATGGTTGCGGGTTCCGGGACCGGCGCCGGGTTCCCCCCCTCGCTGCCGCCGCTGTAGCCGTGGCTGCCGAAGTCGTTGTCGCGGCCGCTACCGAAATCTTCGGCGTTGTTATTGTTGGAGATGAGGTTGTCTATCAACGTTACGCTCCCAGTTAGTGCGATGGCTCTCCCGCACAGAATGTCTGCAAGTGGATCAAGGCTAACGCTGGCAAGAGCAAGAATATTTCCTGCGAATGTTGTGTCTGAACCCAGAGTCGCGGAGCTGCCAACCTGCCAATACACACCACTAAGCAGACTCCCGTTGATGACGTTAACAGAAGATCCGCTTGCGGTCGTAAACGAGCTATCTATCTGGAAAATGAAGTCCGCATTGGGGTTGCCCTGGAAATCGAGAGTGAGTGCTCCAGTCAACTGAGCCGATGAATTGAAATGATAGATCCCCGGTGTGAGCGTGGTGTGTCCCGCTGAACCCAGTACAAAGCCAGTATAGTCGTAAGTGTACGGCAAGGATGCCAGCGTATTGTACGCAGTCGTTGCATCCGCCAGAGCAAGTTGTGCAACCCCGTCATTATTGTGTATAGTTCCTCCGTTCACCGTCCCGTCAGGATAAAAGCCAGTGATCGAAGTTCCCGGAGTAACCCCCACATTCCCGTAGATTTGAGTCGTCGCGTTCGGGGCGCGATGACCATTGGTCACCGCTTCGTGGCCCAGAACCGCGAAGCTTTGAGCCGAACCAAGGTATGACGTTGCCGATACCAAGGGGGGGGCAAAGAAGCGTGGTCAATGCCGCTGCTGCGAATAGCATCAAGGATTTGCTCTTCATTGCAGGTATTTTTCGTTCATCTGAATTTCGATTCATTTCCTTGGAAATAATTCTCATCGTCTTCTCCTTATTGGGTGGTCTGGTTCGGATTCCTGCTTCCGTATAAGCTAAGTTTCATTCAGTTCGTTCATCCAAAACCTGACTTATTTCCTTAGAAATATTTCTCTTTGAATTCTCCTTTCATAGTGTGGCCTGGGGCTTGTATGCAGAGGTTATGTCTATCAGGGCGAGGCTGCACTCTTCACGCGAAGTGCTCTGCATGGCTTCGATCTTCACGAAGTGCGAAATATTCCACTTGTTCAGGAGCGCCACTTCGCACTCCTCCTTTCCCTGACTGGTAAAAACCTTGTCAAGAAAGGAGGTGATCTTCGGCCGATACTCTTCTTTGACTAACTCCCCTAAGCGCTGCCCGAGCAGATTGGTGCGCTCGATACCGAGGAGGCTGGCGCCGGTGAGATTCACGGCACTAATGTACCCGTTGCGGTCAAGGGTGAAGTAGCCAACCGGGGCGAAATCGTAGAGTTTCGTGTATTTTTCGAGAGTCTTTTCCATCTCATCCCTGATCTGGCAAAGCTCAGCGTTCTGCCTCTTCAGTTCGATCTGGTGGAGCTGAAGTTCATTAACGAGCCGCTGCGTTTCATGATCTATCCTGGGGCTTCGCGCTTTCGCCGCCAGAGCATTCATCCACTCTTCAACGCGTTGAAGGAGTTCGGTTGTTGCAGACTGGCTTTTCTCATAGTCTATTACCATTGCGAATCCTTTATTGTCGGAAGATTCCACAGCCTTAAGTATATTCAGGTATCCCATCAAAATGATTACTCGAAAGTCATCATATTATTCATGTAAGGCAAATGGCATACCAAGAACTGAATAAAAAGCAGAAGGTGGATTCATCCTTTAATTACGAGGCATTGGGTCAACGGGAGGCAATATCGGAGGTACTGAAATGAGCTGTTTAGCCACAGTTTATTGTGGAACCTCAACTTATTGTGGGATCTTTTGGTGGGGAGAGGAGAGTCAAATCGGATTCATGTATGTTTCAACGTACCGGCTTGGTAGACCCCCCTGAGGTCTGAATGGTGCTATAATTAAGCTAGAAGAAGGGGTCTTCTCCATATACCGCTGAGGGGAAGGAGGTAAGTCATGTTACGAAAACTTTTGATTCTTTCCATGCTGTTGGTGACCCTGGCTTTACTTTCCGCCTGCATCATCCATGATCCGGGTTATTACCCCGACGAGAGGGATTATTACTACGAGCCGTACTACTATGAGCCGTACTCCCCCTATTACTACGGACCGTCTCTGTACGCTCCTTTCTGGTTTGGCGGGTATTATTACTTTGGCGACTACGGTCGGGGGCATGATTTTCGTGGGCACCGGGGCTTTGACGGGCGAGGTGGCGGCGGTCGTGGCCACCGGTGACGGGTAGGGGGATGGAATTGCCGATCACTCCCGGTTGGCCAGCACCTCGATCAAAAGCGGGATGGTGCTTATGGCCCCAACCAGGGCGAGGGCTGTTCCGGCCGCCTTTCGTTGCTCGCTGGTCAGCCGGTCGGCCAACAAGAGGGCGATCCCCGCCCCAAGCGCACCACGGGTCCCTGCAATGAGGGCCAATTCGGGCATGGAGAGTCTCACTTTGCGCATATAGCCTCCTTTCCGTTCTCGGAATTCCTTTTTTATTACAGTATATGGATGCAAGCTCAAGTAGAGTAATGGTTGGGATGACCGTCGGTATACGTCGGGAAAAGAGCAGTTCAAGGAAAGGGGCGCAGCTTTCAATCTTGCCGGGTTCTTCATTGAAGAAGCCGAGAAGGACATTGGTGTCGATGCAGACGGTCACAGGCCGCGCCATTCCGAGCGAATTTTTTTTGCAGATCTAATGAATCGAGTCCGGAAAGATCACTGCAAATCCCTCTGAGGGAGAGGAAACTCACTTCTTGAACCGTCAGTTTATTTCGGCTTCGCCAATATGTTGGCCGCCTTTTTTGATGGGCTACAGCGACGATCAGTATCAAATCGGCTTCGATTGAGTAAAGCAGACTGTAGGGGAAATGCAAGAGTGTCTTACGGCGGATAGTGCCACGAACTTTTTTGGCAGCGCGAGGATGTGAGATGACAACGGATATAACCCTGTGCACTTCCGTAATGAATGCCAGGCCGACTCCGGGTGCTTCGTTTTCGTAGTAGCGGGAAGCCTCCCGAAACTCTTCATCAGCTTCCGGCAGGAATTCGAAATTCATGGCAATTCGGCAATTGCTCTTTTGAAAACGTCGTTGCCCGGTATCCCCTGAACCTTGCCGGCGCGATAATCATCAAGTCGTCTTTCTGCTTCATCCAGCCAGAGTTGTTCGACTTCCGACAGAGTAGGCTCGTCCAGGCTCAATAGCAGTTTGCCGACGAGACTGGCTCGGGAGTGCATGTCCAGGTTGAGAGCCTCTGATTCAATTTTCTGTATCGTCATAGACATGAGAGATAACCTCCTTCGTTACTCTAATATTATTGAATTTACATCAAGTAAAAGCCTTTGGCTATATGAAATAGCAACGCCCTTCTTCACCCAAGACACTTGCGCAGTTAGGTGACGGAGAAGGTGTTGTTGATGATCGCAGGTGATAGTCCTGCGGTGCACCAGTTCCCGCACCGCAAGTGTGCTGTGCGGTTGGTTCGCCGAACAAATTCTGATGTATTTTGATTCCTGGCAAGGCGCGACGACGAAGGCCTAGCAAGGGCTTAAGCCGAGGAGTTGCAACGAAGCCAGGGAGCAAAAGACGCGGAATTTGAAGGAGTGAACTGATCGCATAGGACACTGACAGCAGGAGCGGCTAGTGCGGCGCCTTACGTTTGTGGCTTCGGTCCAGGTCGCGCCGGGGCCGCGGTTGAGGGTGGCGAAGGATTTAATGTATCTGATGTAGTCGGTCATTGACTTTGAGAATAGCTCTAATCAGAGAGAGTATCTGTACCGGATAATTTCGCAATTAAGTCCCGGAACTCTGTATAATTTGCTATGTTTTTGTATCCTGGCGAGCATTAGCACTAGCGTCAGAGCAGTACCGGCAGCCGTTTCACCAATACGATCTCTGTCGGTGAGACAACAGCGCGGTAGGCCAGCGCCTCTACCCCCTGCGCTACTACCTCGCGCAGCAGCCTGCCGTACTCCGGATCTATCCTGTCTGCCGGGGCCATGGCCTCGGCGTCGCCCCGCTGCACCACATAGAAGATCACGCCGCGCTCCCCCCTCTCCACACAATGAAGAAGTTCCCGCAGGTGCTTCTGCCCCCTGGTGGTCACGGCGTCAGGGAAGAGCGCCCTGCCATCCTCGACAAGGGTGACATTTTTGACCTCCACCCAGCAGGGTGAAGGGCCACCCTCCAGAAGCAGGTCTATCCTGCTCTCGCCGCAGGCGACCTCGGGACGGATGACCCGGTATCCCTGCAACTCCTCCACAGTGCCGTTTTCAATCCCCTCTTTGACCAGTTTCGGCGGATACCCGGTGTGGATACCTATCCAGACCCCGTTCACCTGCACCAGTTCCCAGGTCAGAGGATATTTTCTCCCCGGTGAGTCGCTCCGCGAGAGAACCGCTCTGCTCCCCGGCACGGCGCACCCCATCATACTGCCGGAGTTGGGGGTGTGCGCGGTAACGACGCTGCCGTCCTCAAGCTCCACGTCTGCCAGGAAACGTTTGTAACGGCGGATAAGTCTGCCGGTCTGCATGTTCGATGGGAGGAGCATGAATGTTTTTCTCTGGTCAGGTCGAGATAGTGAGGTATCTGCGCAGACGTTTCAGCCCCTCTGTGATTGAGACCTCAGGTACGTAACCGAAATCGTGGCGGGCTGCGTCGATATTAAACCAGTGGGCAGTGGCAAGTTCATGGGCCACAAAGCGGGTCATGGGTGGTTCGCCGGAGAGGCGGAACCGCCTCCAGAGGCCTTCGCAGAGGACGCCGACTACATACGCGAGCTGCGGGGGTACGCTTTTTGTGACCGGTGGAAGCTCTGCGGCTGCGAGGATGCGGTTGATCATCTCCCAGAGAGGGAGCGGCTCGTTGTTTGAAATAAAATAGACCTTGCCCGCCACGGCACTCCCCGGATGCAGCTGCTCTGCTGCCAGGAGGTGAGCGCGGGCCGCGTTGTCCACGTAGACCGTGTCCACAAGGCAGGGACGGTTGCCGATGCGCCTCAGCCTGCCAGCTCTTGCCTTTGCGATGATGCGCGGGACAAGGTGGTTATCCCCCGGCCCCCAGATCAGGTGCGGGCGAAGCGACACCGTGCCCAGTGCCGCAGAGTTTGCCGCCAGAACAAGCTGTTCAGCCAGCGCCTTTGTTCGCGGGTACTCAGCCTCGTATCGGTCCGGATAGGGGAGCGATTCGTCTCCACCCTCCACATCCTTTCCGTCAAATACGACGCTGGGAGAGCCGGTGTAGACCAGCCGACCAATGCCGTTGGCCTTGCAGGCGGCGATGACGTTCTCCGTGCCGGTCACGTTGGCACGGTGATAATCTGCTGCGTCGCCCCAGATCCCTGCCTTGGCTGCAACGTGAAAGACGATATCGCACCCCTTGGCGGCACGGGTCACTGCGTCCGGGTCTGCCAGGTCCCCCTGTGCCTGCTTCGCCCCCAGAAGCGCCAACTCCGGATACTCGCCGCGGGAGAAACTTCTCGCTTCGTACCCCTGTTCGCGCAGCATCCGGACGATCACCTTGCCGAGGAACCCTCCGCCTCCGGTAACCAGGGCTTTCACCTGAGCCTCCCTGCTGCCCATACCGCAAGCTTTTCCCTGAAGATCTTGGCGTTATGCCGGATATCGACCGGAAATGCCGGATGGAAGAGGATGGTGGTAATCGCATGGGTGTGGACATGTCCATCAGCGATGGCAAGGAGTTCCTGTCGCACTACGGAGTGGTTGGCAGTTGCGCCTTTTTCCAGTTCAACACAGAGGATCGGCCTCTGTTCGCCTCGCTCGCCAACGCCAACCAGTGCGGTACGAAAAACAAGCGGATGGGTGTTGAAGACCGCTTCGCACGGAATCGTGTAACAGGGGCCTTCCGCGGTCTCCACCCGGTGCGATTTTCTGCCGCAGAACCAGACGCGTCCTGTTTCGTCCATTCCTCCCAGATCTCCCATCCTGTGAAAAAAGCCGTTGCCGGCTGGGTCGTGGATCTTTGCCAGTCTATCTGATTCGGGACGGTTGAAATAGCACCGTGTCACCTGTGGACCCTGGACAACGATCTCTCCGATCATCCCGACCGGCAGACGGAGTGAGTCGTCCCAGACAGGAATCGGCTCGTCGCTGATTCGGATAATCTCCAGCCTTACCCCTTCAACCGGTCGGCCGATGCAGACGCCGCCGCCGGAATCGGTGATGGAGCGCGTACTGCCGAGGATCTCGCTGCTGCCGATGGAGCAGACCGGCAAAGCCTCTGTTGCACCGTAGGGGGTGAAGATCTCCACCCCCGGGTTGAGCATCCGGCTGAATCGCTCCAGTGTTGCAGCAGGTACCGGCGCACCGGCAGAGATGACCCGTTTGAGGGTGGGGAGGGTGATTCCCTTCTCCATTCCGTAGCGGCCAACCCGGTTGATAAGGGCCGGGGAACCAAACATGGTGGTGACGCCGTAGTTCTTGATGGCTGAGATTATAGTGCGTGGATTTACCGACCCGGGCCTGGTGAAGTCCATCTCCGGGATCACTGCGGTCATGCCGAGGGCAGGGGCAAACAGGGCAAACAGGGGAAAGGTCGGAAGATCGATCTCGCCTGGTTCGATAGCGTAAACCGAGCGGAGCGCCTCAACCTGGGCTGCAAAGTTGCCGTGACTGTAGACCGCTCCCTTTGGCGGGCCGGTGCTGCCGCTGGTGAAGAGGATAGCGGCTGTATCATCGCACTCTGTAGGAGCCAGATGAAAGGGGAGGTCGTACTCGTCATGGTCGATGAGCTCGGCAAGTGTCATCCCCTGCCAGAAGAGTCGTCGGCCCACCGTTATGAATGTTCGCAGTGTACCCTTCCCCCATCCGAACAGAAGTCGGGCGATGTGAGCCTTGGGGATGCCGATAAAGGCCTGCGGCTCGGCTTCGGCCAGGCACTGTCTCAGATTCTTCATCCCCATTCCTGGATCGATGAGGATCGGTACCGCCCCTACCTTGAAGAGCGCAAACGTAAGGGCGAAGAACTCCGGACCAGGCGTGACCATGAGGACGGTGCGGACCCCACAACCGATGCCGCTGGTCAACAGACCGTGAGCAATCCGGTTGCTCAGGTCGTCCAGTTCCTTGAATGAGAGGCGGCGGTTCCCTTTGGGGAAAATAACGGCCGGGGTCTCTGGCCGGCGACGTGCCATCTCAGGCAGATGTGCTGCAATATTGACGAAATATGGTGAATTCATGGAGTGCATTCAGAATATCTGTTTATTCCAAGTCCCTTGAGAAAATCTAAAGTCCAGTCCTACATAGCACACAACGTAAATCAGCAACAATATAATTATGTTACCTGCTTGGCGACACATTGGGTGAGCTTAAATCTCCAGAAATAGTTAAAAGTAATTTTTTAAACAAAACAAATTAAAATAATATAACTGTACGGATTCGTTGATAAATTGTAATTTACTGAAATTCATATCGTTGGATTGCCGACAAGAAGGATTTTTTCCCCTTCAGCGAGATGACGTTCATATCCAAGAGGTTTCGATGTTAGCTTTACCTGAATCTACTTCTGCAATAATGACGAGAGTGCTCTCGGCTATTAAGAAAAAGAAGATAGTATTATTTTCAGTTATTCCTCTGTTGCTGCTGCTGATTTTCATTTTATCCAGGGTTGAACTGAGAGGCGAATACGAGGGGATTTACCTGCTTAAGGGAGAGACCCTTTTAACCTTTAAAATAACCGATGATGTCTTATTCGGTGAGCAGCATAAACTATTATTTTCCGCCGATCTCCAACCGCACAGCTCCTTTTTCAGTATCCCGAAAAGTTATGCTGAAGTCCATTCATCTCTTATGTACGACTGGCACGAAGAGACCGGCAGAGGATATGTGACTGAGAAGTATCCCAACGGGACAAAGCTTGTTACCTGCTTCGGCAGATATATAGGAAGCTCGGGCGAAGCGCCGGCAGGGCTCCTTGTCGGGGGTGACCTTCCGTTTTCGTTGAGAAAGGACGGCAAGTTCAACCCGAATGTAAGCGGTATGACATATTTCGACGGCAGAAGATGGAATCATGTCTGGTGCAGCGTCAATGAATCACTTCTCCTCAGCGCCCATGGTTTGCCGGAAGTGAATATGCCCCCTTCCCGATGGAAGTTTGTCGGGAGCGAGGTTCTTAAAGCAACCGACAAGGAACTGGTTATAACGAGCAGTCATGAGATCAGGGAGAATGATATAACCCTTAAGATGGACAGATATGTTTTTTTTAAAGCTGGCGACACCCACTTTGTCCTTGCGGTAAAGATTACGAATATCGGCCGGACAACGGCCCGCTACACCTATGTGTATGGAGATGAACCCTGGATAGGTAACTACGGGTCGTCTGCCGGTGATGTTGGATGGGTGGAGGACCGGATTATCAATCGTCAGGGAGCGATCGACCTGAATAAATACCACTATGCAGGCATGTTTGATTACGGCAATGACCTGTTACAGGAAGGTCATGGTTTTTCCAAAACAGCCAGCTTCATCGAATGGCTGGGGGATGAAAAGCCCGAATCAGTATTCTTTTCAAACATTAACGGCAATATCAGCGCTGGGGGGAATAGCCCTCTGTCCAGCGAAACGCGATTCATCGGCCTGCAGTGGCGCAAACACTCGCTTCGCTCCGAAAAATCGAATACGTTTATCATGGCAATAGGAATGGCCGGTATTAATGCCCGCAACGATTTACCCATCAAACCCACAGTGAATTTCTCAAAAACGGATCTGGCTACGTTTGTCAAGTGAGCATGACGGTTGCCGACCTGATCAAAACAGGCTGGCAACCCGTTCAAGACTCTTCCCTCAACTCAGTTCTCTGTAGAAACTCTCCAATCATCAGCGCCACATCCTCCTGTGCATCTTCAAGCATTTAAGCAAGTCTATCTACTTGTCGATAAGACAAACATTATCAGCAGGTAAAGTGCTTGTAACCTCTTAATCGTCCTCAATAGCTCAAACAAAGTATAAAGGTTCATATTGTTGATAGTTCAGTAGCTCATCTGGAGTTGGCATGAAACAACTTAACGGTTTCCTAATTTGCTGCTTTATGATGATTCTTTTCAGTATCCCGGCAACTGCCGCCTTCCCCACTACGATCACCTTTGAGGGTTATCTCAGCAACTCCTCAGGAGCACCGGTCAATACCCCTGTCTCTATGACTTTCTCTCTCTATGCAACCCCAACCGGCGGCATACCACTTTGGACCGAACACCAAAGCAGCGTAAATGTGAATAACGGTATCTACAGCTCGCTCATGGGAAGTGTCACTCCCATAATCCTTCCATTTGACACAGTCTACTACCTCGGCGTGTCTGTTGGTGACGATCCAGAGATGGCACCGCGTCAGGAACTATCGACGGTTCCTTACGCCTTCAGGTCTGCAATTACCGATAAGCTGAGTCAGGTCTGCAACGACGGTGAATACCTCAAATACAACGCATCTTCTGCAAGTTGGAGTTGTACTGCAGTTGCGGGAAGCCAGGGCCCCGCCGGGCCTCAAGGTCCACAAGGTCCTCAAGGCTTGGCAGGCACAATCGGAGCAGCCGGCGCACAGGGAGCGCAGGGTATCCAAGGTGTTGCTGGTCCTGCCGGTGCCAGCCCCTTCACCCTTAATGGCACGGATGCGGTTTACACCGCCGGCTCGCTCGGTATCGGCGCAAACCCACCCCATACCACGGCGGCCCTCGACATAACCTCTGCCACCAAGGGTTTTCTGCCTCCACGCATGACGACCGTACAGCGCACTAGCATCATCACTCCCGCCAACGGACTTATGGTCTACGATGCCGACCTGAAAACGCTCTACGTGTATGACGCAACTGACGCTGGCCAATGGAACAATCTGGGGAGCGGCAGTGTGAACGGCGTGAACGTAACCGCGCCGATTACCAACAGTGGCAGCACTACGGCACCGAATATCGGCATCCAGCAAGCATCCGGCACCCAGCCCGGCTACCTCTCCTCGGAAGACTGGTCTACCTTCAGCAACAAGGGTGGTGGCAGCGTCACCAGTGTTGTCACCGGTACCGGACTTACCGGTGGCCCAGTCACCACCAGTGGAACCATTTCATTGAACAATACCACGGTTTCCCCAGGTTCCTACACCCGTGCAAACATCACCGTTGATGCCCAGGGGAGGCTTACCTCCGCATCACACGGCGCAGCTCTTAATCTCGCAAGCGAAGTGACCGGCGTGCTTCCGGATTCAAACCTTGCTGCTATTTCCAGTGCTGGCAAGGTGGCCAACAGCGCCACCACGGCCACCAGCGATAATGCCAACAATGCTATTGTCGCCCGCGACGCATCCGGTAATTTCTCAGCAGGGATCATATCTGCCACCATT
Organism: Geobacteraceae bacterium; assembly: GCA_043725245.1. Lineage (GTDB taxonomy): Bacteria > Desulfobacterota > Desulfuromonadia > Geobacterales > DSM-12255 > Geoanaerobacter. Next base: position 25,187 of record JAYSLX010000021.1, read on the forward strand.
ACCGCAACTGGTGACGTAGATGCAAACAGCCACAAGCTCATTAATGTAGCAACTCCTGCCAATCCCAGTGATGCAGTCAACAAGACGTACATAGACACTCTTACCGCCGGCGCTGCATGGAAATACGCCATTATTGACATCTCTGCCATTGCACCTGGGTCACCTTCAGCCAATGAACGTTATATCGCAACAGGTAACTGGGGCGTAGATGGCGGCAACACAGCCAATCAGATAGCGACTCGAAATGCGGGCAACACGGCCTGGAACTTCACTAATGCCGACAAAAATGATGCTGTGTTCATTACCAATAAATCTAACGGTTACCTCTACAACGGTGCTTCATGGGTCCCATTCAGCGGCACGGGTGTCACGAATATCACTGCGATGTCTCCTCTTTCCGGTGGATCCATTACAACGAGCGGCAACATCGGTATTGCCAAGGCCAATGTCTCAACTGACGGGTATCTGTCGTCTGGCGACTGGAGCACCTTCAACGGCAAACAGAATGCGCTGGGCTTTACTCCTATTCCCTACAGCGGCGCCACGGGCGATTTAAATCTTGGTCCCCACAGCCTCATCGTTGATACAAGCACCCTGTTTGTCGACTCGGTCAATCACAGGGTAGGAATTGGGACTTCAACTCCGACAGCGATTTTAGAATCATCAAAAGACTGGGCATCATCAGCCTCAACGAATATCATCACAGCATTGACGAGTTATGGAGATGGCAGCCGCTTCGCCATTCGTCAGGCTGGGGGCAGCCATGCAGCCCCTACTGCAACAACGTTAAATACGTTGATCGGTGCACTGAGTTTCAGAGGCTATGATACAAGCAACGGCTTTTCCTCCTCATCTGACGTAGCGGTAACGGCAGCGGCGGAAGAATCCTTTACATCAACCTCCCATGGTACCAGGCTGATGTTTTACTCAACCCCCATAGGATCCACAAGTTCCTCCGAGCGGATGCGAATCGATAATGCCGGAAACGTCGGGATCGGCACTACGACCCCGGCAACTTTGCTTAACCTGAGCCTCTCAACGGCATTGGGCGGAAGCATAGTATTTGCTGATGGCTACAGCGGGAGTTCCGGAAACGGTCCGACAATCTCGACCCGTTCGGCGCGAGGGACTTCAAGCAGTCCGAGTGCGGCACTTGCCGGGGATACCTTGGGTTCAGTCAACTTCAGGGGATATGGAACAACGGGATGGGCGTCAACCAGCCGGGCAGCAATCTTTAGCTACGCTGACGAGAATTATACCGATACTGCACAGGGGAGTTCTCTCTCTTTCGAAACAACCGCTCCGGGAACAATGACACGCACACAACAGCTCAAAATTACAGGGAGCGGCAATGTTGGCATAGGGACGAGTACGCCAGCCGCCAAGCTTGATGTCAACGGAACTTCAGGCGCAACTCTCAAGATCGTGGATGGTAATCAAGGGAC
>JAYSLX010000022.1:0-13477 GCA_043725245.1 Geobacteraceae bacterium
TCACTACTGTCCGGTAAATTTTGAGTGTACTGCTGTAACCAGTTGAACTTTATTGCTCTTTGACACAACTGTTCTTTTTTCGATTTGAATTTGTCCCGAATGGTACCTTTCTGACATTTCAGGAGGGTGCCAATGCATTCCGGCAAAACGGTTTTCAAGCAACTTCTTCAATATCTGCCCCGATACGAATTTAATCTCTGCGTTAATCGATACCGTGGAGAGCATTGGGCCAAGAAGTTTACCACGTATGATCAGTTCCTCTGTCTGGCATATGCCCAGCTGGCCGGTCGCGAGAGTCTGCGGGATATTGAAACTTGCCTGAACTCTCATCAGGAGAAACTTTACCACATCGGATTCCGTGGCGATGTTTCTCGAACAACTCTTGCTGATGCCAACGAACGCAGGGACTGGCGTATCTTTCAGGACTTCGGCCAAGTTCTGATAGACGTAACATTCAGAAATCATCATTGACCTTCACCACTCTGCGAATCCGCTTGGGCAGCAAGGCCAGTTTATCGTCAATGTGTCTCTTGTAGCTGTAGCGATTTGAATTCTCTTCATCACTGAACAGCTGTATGGGCTCTTTTGATGAGATATCTGAAGAGCCTATTGAAAGAAGCGCTTTGAGTGAACGCTCCCAGTCACTGCCGTTCACCGTGAATCCTGAGAGACTGACAAGCCGCTCTTCGCTGCAGAGTTGCTCCGCCCAGGCGGTGGCATGTTTATCGGCGCCATAAAAAACGCCAGGATTTGCAGGATATGCTGTTCGGACGGAGGTAATGTCCGGGACTCTTCAATAAATGGCTCAGGCATGGGCATGTCTGGCTCTCAGAATTATAATTTCGGTATCAACAACCACTTCCAGACCGGCAACGCCTTGACTGTCAGGCCATCATCATTCCTCTCCCAGGTCTCATTGCCGGTAAGTATCGTGAGTTGTGAACATGATAAATCACGTGCAGCAGCCAGTATGCCGCTCATTTCCCGTTTCAGTGTCTTGGGTGATGTGGTTTCGAGAGTCACCTGGATCAGTTCGCTGGTGGTGATTCCGGTGCGGATGACGAAATCGGTCTCCTTGCCGCTGGCACTTTTGTAGTTGTAGAAATCTGCACCCTGGCGGAACAACTCAATCGCCACCGCGTTTTCGAGCAAACGACCGGTGTCGGGCTGCTGCTTGAATTTGATCGCCTCGATCAGTCCAAGGTCAATAGCGTATCCTTTGCGCGGAGCTTTCAGTAGTTCCTTCAGCTTGGTGGAATAGCGTTCCACAGGAAAGAAGAGGAACGATTCTGCCAGATAGGCAACATAATTCTCCACGGTATGGGCACTGCGGAAGCCGAGCGCCCCCTTGAGGGCGTTGCAGGTGTACTCGCACGAATGGTTGGTGGTGAGATAATGGGCCAGTTCGTGAATTTTTTGCGGATATTTAACCCGGTAACGCCGAACGATGTCCTTGAACAGGATGCTGTCGAACAGGGTCGGAAGATAGGTTTCAAGTGGTGTATTATTCACCACCACTTCGGGATAACCACCGGTATGGAGCCAGGCGTTAAAGTGATGCTGAACCATCGGCTCATCTGCCGGGTCGGCATTCTTGGCGGACAGGTATTCGCGAAACGAAAAGGGGAGCAGGCGGAACTCCAGGTAGCGACCGGTCAGATGAGTGCCAAGCTCGCGGCTGAGCAGGTGCGCGTTGGAGCCGGTGATGACCAGATTGTACCCCTGTCGCTGTAATCGGTTGACGAACAGCTCCCATGACGGGATGTTCTGGATTTCGTCGAACAGCAGCGTTGTCACCGCCCCGTAGACGGCAACCACTGAACACATCAGTTGATCAAAATCGGTCAGCCCGGTCAACCGTTCATCGTCAAAGTTGATGTAGCCGAAGTCACGTCCTTGCAGCAGTTGAAAGGCAAATATTGACTTACCGGCGCGGCGCGGCCCTGTAATTACCTTTATCAGGCCACTCTCCATCTGCGGCAGCGTCTTTTTCAATAATTCACGGGGAACAGACGTTGCCGCCAGGGTGTGGTCACGCTCTATTTTGTGTTGTTGAATGGCTGTTGTTAGCATGGACTGCAAAATAACATCATTTATTTAGCAGTACAAGTTGAAAAACGCAAATAGTTGGGAGTTTTGAAACTGTTTCCTTGAGATGGTGAGTTTTCACCATTCCCGACTGATGACAGCTTATAGGATGGGCAATGACTTCATCATATTGAAAGGGGGGGCATCTATGCTAAAAACGGCTAAGATCATGCAAGCATATAGAACGCCATCGACTTCTGCAACTCTGCTTTTATCTCCTCCCGCATCTCTTTCGGTTCCAACACCTCGGCATCGCTTCCGCAGGAAAGCACCCATTTCTTCACATCCCACCAACCTGAGGTTGTCATGGTCATCCGGGATGAACGAGCGCAGATACTTGTATGCATTTTCAATCTCCCTGGCAACTGCCGTTCCCTCATAAAGCCGTGCCTGCCCCTTAAGGAAATAGAGAGCTACTATCTGTTCCAGACTGAGCGAAATGTCAGGGGCTTGCACATCGGACAGCTTCATATACGAACTAGTAAGGGGGAATCCTGTTCTGGTGTATGAAGAGGATCAATTCCAAAAACTTATCACAACCGGTAAGTTGTGATAATGTTATGAAACGCGGAGGGGACCTTTATGCTTTCACTTTCAATACCGGATTCGGTGCTCCATTCACTTAAATTGCCAGAAAAATCGCTTCAAAAAGATCTGTTGAGACTCCTTGCGATCAAGCTTTATGAAAAAGGTGCTCTCGGACTTGGCAAAGCCAGCGAACTTGCCAATATGAATCGCACTGAGTTCATGCAGCTTCTGAAAGAGGAACAGGTTCTGCTCAACTACGACGACGAGGAGTTGGACCGGGATCTGGAATCTCTTGAGGCACTACGTTGATTGTTGTCAGCGATGCTTCACCTCTTATTGTTCCTTATTGGAGAGATATTACCACCCAAACTTCTGTAACCAAGGGCACTGCACTCTATGACAGGCTAAACATCTGCTACTACACATTCAATAGCATCAGGAACAACGGCACGTCACCATTGAACGGTCCAGTAAGAATGGTCATCACTAATCCAAGCATACCGATTAAGACCATACAGGCTGTTGGCCTTAAGATCGATGGCTACACTGATGCTGGAGAGCCCTACTTCACTATCATTCCACAAGGAGGGTCACTTGCTGCGGGGGCATCGCTGACCAACAGGCGTGTCAACTTCGACTACCTACGAATTCCATTGACATATGGAGTTAGAATTGAGCAGTACCGATAGGGTAATGAAAAGATAAATCATCAAATGCGGGGCACCTTCGGGTGCCTCGTTGTTTTTGAAAACTGGTGCCAAAGCGGACAATGTGAAAAGCCTCACCCACTCTTCCGATCCAGGCTCCGGTACTGAATCGCCTCAGCCAGATGTTGCTCCCGGATGTTTTCGGATGCTTCAAGATCAGCGATGGTGCGGGCCACTTTTAGAATGCGTGTATAGGAGCGGGCTGACAGGCCTAGTCGGTCGGTGACCATCTCCAGCAGGCGATGGCCGGCTGCGTCGGGTTCGCAGAACTTCTTGATCATGCGCGGCGGCATCTGGGCGTTACAGTGGATTTTGGTTCCCTTGAAACGGTCAAGCTGGAGATTGCGGCAGGTTTCGACCCTTTCGGCAATTGATGCGGAAGATTCGCCGTCAGCACGGTCGGCAAGGTCACGGTATTTTACTGCAGGGACTTCGATGTGCAGATCGATCCGGTCGAGCAGCGGCCCGGAGATGCGGGAGCGGTAGCGCTGGATCATGACCGGCGTGCAGGAGCAGGAGTGCTGCGGATCACCTAAATAGCCGCATGGACAGGGGTGTGTTAACCTTTCTCTATAATTCGTATTTAAAACGGCACTCGTTCTCAATCGAAATTCCCCTCGAAAAACAACCACTCCCCGGCTATCCCACCAATCCCGTGACTATAGGTGACCACATCCGCAAGAGACGCATGGATCTCGGTTTTCTCCAGAAAGAAGTCGCAGAGATCATCGGCGTTACTGAATCTTCAGTCTGGAATTGGGAGCACGGCACCGAACCAGAACTGCAATATTACCCCAAAATCATCAGATTTCTTGGTTACGTCCCGTTCAAGTGTCCGGATGACACAGTGGGGCGGCTTGCGTGGTACAGGAAGGTGAACGGTATCACTGTTGTCGAGCTTGGGCAAAGGATGAATATTCACCCAGATCAACTGTATGATTGGTTGAGTTGTACACGGCGACCGTTCAACAAAAACCTTCAGCGTATAGAGCAGTTTCTAGAAAATGGCATGACAGTTTCATGAAATTTCCCATCAGGGGAGGGGAATTTATACAATTTATTCCTTGCCATAAAGAAAGATATAGCAAAAAATTCATTGGGCCTGACGGTCTTGATATTCCAGCTGCCAAATCATCGCTCTCTGACAATTTTGAATCCAGCCGCTCGGGCATATTTCGGATAGTTAGTGATTGTTCGACGATCCTTGTCTTTTTCAATTTTAGAAAGATCTTCATAATGAACCAGCAGATTATGTTTTCGTTCTGCGTTGTCTCTTGTTGGAGCGTATTCCCACCCCTCAAATCGCTTTTGATCTGACCAGCCGTTGTGCTCGGTTTCAGAAAGAAGCTCCTTGTGCTTATCCAGAAAATCACCCACTTTTTTTTCTTCTTCAGCGGTAACTTCCCCCTCCACCAGTATAAATCCTGCCATAGCCAGGATCTCGGGCATACGCATTGCTGCCGCAATGTTTGCAGCCTTTGTTTCAGGGGTCAACTGCTCATATGGGATATTATTCGCGTTGGCCTTTTCGTTTGGCTCCAGATTATCCCACCAGTCCTGATGAATAATCGGGGCAAGTTTCTCAGCCTGAGCTAGAAATCCATGCGCTCGGCGAGTGAGAGCATGAAACTCCTTTACATCTCCCACATAAAGTGAAAGCAGATCGTCATTTGGCAGATGCGCACGCCGAAGTGGAAGCCCGCCGCGGTCGCGCATCTGTGAGACGAGTTTTTCCATCGAACGAGCGCCGTGGCGATACGATTCGGTTTCCAGAAGGGCTGTGAGCAATCCCCGATCTATTTCGAGGAAATCGTTTTCCTTCCCTTTGGTGAAACCAAGCATCGAACGGAGCAGGATAGCCCGTCGAATTGGGAATTCCAGGTCAGTTGGGTCATCTTCCCAGGGATTGAGGCCATCGCGCTCCTTCTGCTCATTGTAAATTTGGCGCGGATTGGGACCGAATACATTCAGGTATCCCGCAAGTCTGCTTTTGAAGTCCGGCCCTTTAGCAGCAATGAATTCGGCGCGCACTTTGCGCAGAATGTCTGTTTCATCTTTCTGGACCTCTTCAGAAGGCCCGAAGTGTGCAAAGTCTCGGCTGGTCCCGCCTGCAAAGACAAAAACACTCTTCCCTATGGAATGAGTCAATTGTCCCTCCTGGAAAAGCCCGTCCTGCATCGGGGCAAGCAGGTATTGCAGCCAGAAGTAATTCCTTGAATCGAATTCATCCCAGAAAACTACCGGTGTCCAGCCTGCCAGAACCTGATCCCGAACTTGGTGATATGCACCAATCAAATCCTCAGGGCCTTTGAATTGCGACAGGTTGAACTCCAGTACAGGGTTTTTATCTCCGAACACCCCTTCCGCGATCTGCTTGAGGCCAAAGGATTTGCCGGAACCGGGTGCACCAAAGACCACCAAGGAAAGCGGCTGTTTTTGAGGGCCACCATCGCGGTAGTTCAGCATTAATTGGCGTAAAGAGCGAAATGCCTCTATTTCCCTTCGTTCCATGGTCAATAGCTTGCCGAAACGTGCGCAGGGTGCATCTCGCAAAGTATCAGACCCGTGAAGTGCCAATTGGCGGGCCGGGCCAAAAAGAGGCTCAGTAAAAGCTTCTGCATGCACACTTTGTTTGAGAATCGTCCACTGCCTCCCATGCATAGGTTCAACAGCTGAGTCTGAAGAAAGTGACGAACCCGCTTGTGTGGTGCAAATTCCTGATGGGCAGCGTACCTCCGCAGAAGCATATCGATGGCTTGGCTTCATAATCTCTTTTGCAATTCTTTCAAAGGGGAATCCCGGTTTCTTGTCGGCTGAAACCTCGCCATGGCCGTACTCTCGCAGGGTGCGAGACGCGGATAGCCCTCCTTTCAGGGCGGGAAGCAGGCTGATCTGTGCATTGGGGGCTGTGTTCCTCATATGCCAGGCCAATGATGCCGTTATTGCCGAGAGGTATCCATACGAGTCACCTTTGATTCCGGTTTCCCACTCCCCTTCAGCTCGTTCGCGGTCAAAGAGCAGGCTGCAACGACGCATCTCAGGTTTGCCCGGATGTCCCATCCATAGAGCTGCATCTCCACGCATGGTGACGACCAGATGACGACAGGCCTGAAGTCCACTTAAAGCAGGATTTGATTGTATCTCATCCACCAGATCGTCCACTGTGCTTTCCCATGAAAGACCACGGGTTACCCGGACATCCTCAGAGCGAAGGTCATCAGCAGCTACGATGACAACAAGTTTTTCACTCCATTGAGAAACAAGGAGTCGCCACAGGTCTCCGCGGGCCAATGGACTGGACATCTTGAGAATAATCCACTGAAGTTGTTGATCAATATCCTTTGAGGTGAGGACGGACGGCCAGCATCCGGATGACGTTTGCAGGCGAAATCCCATGCCGCCATCGTCAATCAGCATAATGCTCGGAGTCAGGCTGTTCAGCTCTTGCGCCGGTGTTGCAGGGTACTGACTTTTTATTGATGATCCATAACCGAGATTCTTGGAGAGCCGCCAGACTGATTCGTTTTTCTTCTGTCCATCGTACTGATCCCAAACGGCCCCGGTTGTGAAGTTTGCTGGCCAGCCTTTGAGATCATCAGGTGTCATTTCTTTAAGGCCAAATGACACATCCCATGAGTCGGAAGTCTCTTTAGGCGGATCTGTCGAGGGTGGAGTATTCAAGGCTTTGAGTATGCCATACGTCAGCATCGCTCCACCTGGCTGCAAGGTATATTTCATGCCACAGGTGGCAGATGAGTCGGGTGTGTTTCGCTTGCCGGAATAGAGGTTATGATCAAGAACGACATCACCGGTTACAAGAATTGTCGGTTTCATTGTTGCTCCTTGAATTAGGGGATCAGGTGCAATAGCTATAAAGGAGGCACAGATTCCACTAGGTGATGCTGTTGTTCAAGCAATCCAGCTTCATCTCTCATAACATCAATCCAGATCTTTTCAAATTCTGTTGCTGTCAGAATTGAGCCAGGGTACATCATCTCTATTGGTCCTGTCTGCTGACCTTCTCTTTGGCGTTTTATGCTAAGGCCATAAACTTTCAACATTAAGCTCAAGTTGGGCCAGTATAAGAAGTCAACTTTAACGTCGTCTCCATCCATTGCAAATATCAAGTGTGCTAGGTCTCGGTGAGGCCAGTTCACAAGATTGTGAATTCGCTTTCGTTCGGATCTTATAAAAGACTCGTAAAAGTTATCAGCATCAGAATCTATATTTGGGAAGGTCTCAAGAATTTTGTCAACTGAAGGTGTGGGCGAAACTGTAACCAAAATTGTTACCCCGGTATTTGAAGGCTCAACCCATCGTTCAGTTAAAGGGACTTTGCGCATTTTAACCTTTTCAAAGAGTCTAACTGTTAAATCAAGAATAGGAGCCCATCTAGATGGAAGCAGAAGGCTACGCCAAGCATCTTCAATTTGCCGGACACGAAACGCCCCCATAGACCAAGATCTGTCAATCTTGCTCCGAATGTGAATTTCGCACAATTCACGGAACCAGAGGTCTATGGCGTTTGATTGTTCTGAGGGAGGTCTAACAACTTGTAGCAGTTTCCAAATTCCTGAATTCCAATCATTCGAAAGATCAATCCATTGAATATCTTTGAGATTACGACCAGCTACGATTTCGATATCAGGGATATTGCATTTTGATAGCATTAAAGGGATTATCCACCCAGAGTACTGATTCTGAGAGCGTGTTTCCTCACATGCGATTCTGATTTCATCGTTCATGTATGTATCATGGCGGTTGTTGAAAGCCTCGGAAAAACAGGCCAGAAAGAAGCTCCCCTGCCGAATTGCATCTTTCAGAGCATCTTCCCAAAACTGTCCGGGGCAGATGTCCTCTCTGTCAAGCCATACATGAATTCCTTCACGTCTAAGCTCCGCAGTCAAAAGATCGACCGCATTCTGATCGTCTCGGACATAAGATATGAAAACATTGCTCAAAGTTAGACTCCCTATCATTCCCAACCATCAACTACTTAAACTTCGTCTCTTCACCCCTTCGGCAACTCCATCGGCCGTTCCCTGTGCAGGATATGCCAATTGGCGCTTTCCTGAAGGGCTTCCTTCCCCAGCCTCCAGATAATGCCCCTGCTCGGCCCCAGGTTCCCTTTATTCAACTCATCATCCAATCTTTCCAGGCTCTTTCCATGCAGGTATTCCATCCATTCATAGCGGCGGGCATGTGCCGTGAAGGCCCGCCTGTCGGTATACCCTTCGAAGAGGGCCGCAAGGACCAGGGTGAGCGCCACAATGAAGATTGATATATGGATATGAGAAACAGGTGGATTGGCAGCCGTATGATAGATAAAGAGAGTGAGCGCCAGTAATGGCGTGGCAATGAAGAAGATGTCCGCAAGACGATGGCCCGTCCTGTGGCTACGATGATTCTGCATCTGGGCTTTGGCAAAATAGCTCCGCTGATCCGCCACCCAGTGTTCTTTAATCGATGCAAGAATTTCGGCTGAAGGCGCCTCCATACTGCCATGAGCATGGCAGTTGCCGGATGAGACAGAGAGGCCGATGGATCGAATGGCGGTCCTGATCCAGTCCATTTCGCTCCCCTGCAGATGCGGATACTGGTCGCTAACACATTGGCCGATACCGGTCAACTGCCAGAAGAACTGAATCCGCAGCCCTTCGGCTATGGTCCGATAGTCGAGATAACGGCTCTCAAGCCGCTCCTTCTGCGCATTGTAGTAAAGATAATTGGCAAGCAGGAGCAGCAGCGCAAAGGCAAGGAGATAGAGAGGGTATCCCGGCCAGAGGTGCGCATATGCCTCGAAGCAGGTGATGCCTGCAAATACCATCACAAAAAGATAGTTGAACGACCTGACAGCCTGCTTCTGGAGGAGAATGGCAAGGATGTCCATCCGAGCGAACCAGTCTCGCAAGGATCTGCCGGCGTCATCAATCTGATCTGTTTTTGATTCGGGGAACAAGTATGCGCCACTCTGTTGCAGCTGTTCATGACCTTTGATGAGTTGCTCGTCAATGTCGCGGTTGCATGAATCTATTTCCTTGAGCACGCCCAGAAAAAAATCCGCTGGGCCATTTTTCGGGCTGCGCACGGCATACTCGGATGCAACCGGCAGTTCGGTATTCTTACGCCTCGGAGTAAGAACATGGTACACAAGGCCCACTCTTGTCGGATCATGAAGATTCAGGGAACGTCGGTACTCCCTGGGGGTTTCTTCCAGTTGCCAGGAAACCGCCTTTTCTGCATGGCTCCCTTTTTTCCCGTCAGTGAGGGCTATGAGGATCTGGCAATGGGTGGTGATATAAGCAGTTGCGAGATTGTAGAGGTGTTCGCGCCTGTCATGGGAGTTCTCTTCGTGATAAGTGCCTGTTTTTGCAGGATGCAGGGTGAACACCCGAAAGGCCTGGCTGAGGAGATGTGCAAACTCCTCGCGTGAAGCGTCGGATTCGAAATCCTTTGCGAATTCATCTCGCGGCATTGGGAGGGGGACGATCAGGCGACAGCCTCTCTCCATGGCTATCCCGGCAACCAGGCGGTCGGCGCCTTCAGCAAGGGGCGATAGAAGGATGAAACCGGAATGTGGGTAGATTGACTGCAGGTCGGAAAAAATCTGCCGCACAACACCTTTCAGGCACTCCTCATCCTCCCGGCGCAGGTCACGGTGACCTGTTACGCCGATTACGATGGGGATTGAAGCTGCCTGATCAGCAAACATGCGGCACTCCGGTTGGAGAAAGCTAATGCGTGACTATACATGTATATTTACATGATTTCCAGCCATTAGTATTTTCTGCAATCACTTATTTTTCTATCAGTAATCCTCCCATGAATCCCAATCCCGTTCCAGTAATCCGATCCGCCATGAGGTTATAAGAAGCAGGATAAATGTTACCAGTGAAAAGTAAAATCTGTAGGTAAGGAGAACTCCACTATCAGTGCACTCTCCATGGAAATAGTTGGGCATTGAATAGACGAGCATCTCGGTAAATCCGGTCAGCAGAAAAGGGAGCCCAAGCCACTCACTGTAGCGCTGATGGCATAAATATCCACACACCACAAAAGCTAGCCCCCAAAACCAGAAAAAGAGAAGTTCACTGATCCTGTGTTTTGTCGCTTCCTGCAGTTGATCAAGTTCCTTTTGAGCGATCTCTTTTTGAACATCAAGGTTCTCCTGATCTACCTTGCTTTGCTCGATTGACACTTCAGGCGGATTCCACCAATGGATATAGGAGATATGCAACGTTTGCATGGCCAGGATAAGGAATCCAAGGACGAACAGCATCCGCATGATGCCTTTTACCTGATAGATATCTATCATAAACTGCTCCCGTAGATTCGATAGAAGCGTTTCCGGATTGCTCAAAACTATTTGGAAGCAGTCCACGACCCTGAGCCGGTCATCGTGCATGAATTGACATTGTCTCGATGACTGTAGGTGTAATTACCGCTGGCAGTTGTTGCAGAGGCAATTGTCCCAGATATCTGAGTATCAGAGTCCGAGTAGCTGAAATTACCATTCGTAATGGTAACGTCATCGTAGATATAATGAGTTACTCCAATGGCCCCGCAGCCAGTGACCGGAATATCGATAATAATTGAGGCTTCATACTCAAGTAGACTGCCGGTTCCAGTTATCTCGCCTCCATCCGTCGCTACATTGAACTGCATTTTGTCTCCGGTCCACTTTCCAGCTGTTGGTGTGACTTGTGCGGATTGGTCCTGGTTTGTGGCGTCAAAGCTCCCTTCGCATGTCAGCGGGGTACTCGTGCCAGGCTCAATCCCAACCAACGAGAATGTCCCTGATATTTTGCAATTTGTTATCGTTGTAAGATTCATTGTCCCGGCAACAGTGAGGGATATATTCCCGGAATTTCTGTATCTGTAGCCCACCCCAAATGTTCCGGAATCTTTTAGAGAGTCATACAAACCGGGTTTTGGATTGATCACCCATGCCTCTATTCGCAGGGTGTCGCCCTTGTAAGGGAAATCCAGATACAGTGTGGTCATGGAAGTAGATCTGAAGGTACTGGTCAAATTGTAGGTAGCACCATTTGCGGTAACTTTATTTGCCGTGCTAGGTACTGGCGGTTGAGATGTCCTATTGCCAGTTAAGGTTATGCTGAGACCCGGGGGATTGGATGTAATCCATGTGCCGGTAAGTGTACCGGTCTCCCTGTTTACCGAGCCGGTAGCGGAACCACCCCAGGAAGCGGTTGATGAGGACGCAGTGAATGTGCCGCTGCAGTTGACTTGCCCGGTTATGGTGTTGTTATCATTATCGCTCGATATGGCTGTTCCAGAGATTTTGCCAGAAGTATCCACGGTAATAGTCCAGGTGCCTGAGTCGGCGCCTGAAAAGGTTCCAGTATAGGACCCTGCGTAGACACTTGCGGTCGCTGCCGGATCGGACGCCCCGCCACCGCCACCTCCGCAGGCTGCCAACAGGGTTGATATCAGAGCTACAAGAAAATACGCTGCAATAGTTCTTTTCATAACCTACCCCCTTAATGTGTAAGTGACATTCACTTCTTCATTCATATCTTCATAATTACAAGGTATGTACCAATCGCCATTGCCGACCATAACCACCTGACATTGCGCAATTATTTAAGTATGGCTGCGAGTTGATGCGTGCGAGGCACAAATCCCTCAGTAAACTCGCATGATGTAAATTCAGGGAGTTGGAAAGAAATAGTGAGAGTTGTCGAAGATGGCGGCTGCGACAACAGCATTCCTCACAGAGATTCGGGGTTTCACGCGAAGATTAAAAGAAATGAAAAATTGCGGATCGATGTGTATACTTCCGGGGAAATATGCTGAGCATAGATTCCTGTGGAAGTCAGATGGCGAGCAAGAACAGAAGGTGGAAGTCTGAAATAGTATTGCGATACCAATAATCACATTGTATAGTGGTATTACATTACTATTTGGAGTGTGCAATGCTCGACGACATATTTCTCCTTAGCCAGACTTTCCTCCGAATCCGAAATCGTGAATTCAAACGTTACTTCCTCCGGGATCACCCTCTCACCAATCGTTTTTCCATCATCGTAGGGCAGCGGGGCATCGGAAAGACCACTGCCATGGTTCAGCACCTGTTGGGGAATTATGGTGACGATCTTTACACCCGAAAGGCGCTTTATCTTCAGGTTGATCATTTTCAGGTGACCCGTTCCTCTCTCTATGAAATAGCAGACGAATTCTACAAGCTTGGCGGTGAGCTTGTCTGCTTCGATGAAATTCACAAATATCCCGACTGGTCCATGGAGCTGAAGAGCATCTTTGACACCTTCCCCAATCTGAAAATCCTGGCGTCCGGAAGTTCGGCCCTTGAAATCACCAGGGGAAGCCACGATCTGAGCAGACGCGCCTTGCTCTACCGGATGTATGGCATGTCGTTCCGTGAATATATCGGCATGAACTGCGGCATATTTTTCGAAAGCCTTTCGCTCGAAACCATTATTTCAGATCACCAGCAAGCTGCCGACGCCATAGTGGGGGAACTTGAGAAAAACGGTCTCAAGGTACTGGCCTTGTTCAAGGAGTATCTGGAGTGCGGCTACTACCCGTACTTTCAGGAATATCAGGACAAGACCCAGTTTAACATGACCCTTGAGCAGAATGTTCATACCACCCTGGAAGGCGATCTTCCTGCCATCCATCAGTCGCTGAACGGTTCGAGTATCAGGAAGATTTTAAAACTACTCTCAATCATCTCGTCGCTGGTTCCGTTCACCCCCGACATGAAACATCTCAAGCAGTTGCTGGGGATAGGTGATGAACGCACCTTGAAGAGCTACCTTAAATACCTGGAGGATGCAGGGGTAATCCTGACAGTTTCACGCAGCGGCAAAGGGCTGCGCGAGATGGAGAAGCCGGAAAAGGTGTATCTGAACAATCCGAACCTCTACCATGCGCTGGCAGGGGGAAAAGCGCCGGATAGCGGCGCGATGAGGGAGACCTTCTTTCTCAACATGCTTCATGTGGGTCATAACGTATCTGTGCCTGCTATTGGGGATTTTCTGGTAAACGACACTATCACCTTTGAGGTGGGGGGGAAGAACAAGGGCGACGGCCAGATCAAGAAAATCGAGAACGCCTGGCTGGCGCTGGACAACATCGAAATCGGTCAGGGGAATCGCATTCCTCTTTGGCTT
>JAYSLX010000023.1:0-7389 GCA_043725245.1 Geobacteraceae bacterium
CCACCCAGCTCACCGATGCCAAGAACGAACTGGAGACATTCAACTATTCCGTTTCCCATGATCTGCGGGCACCGTTGCGCCATATCGAAGGGTACACAAAAATACTCCTGGAGGATTGTGCCAACCAGCTTCCGGAATCCGGCAAGGGTTATCTGCAACGAATCGACACGGCAACTAGCCGGATGAACGAGATGATTGACGCCCTGCTCAATCTGAGCCGGACAAGCCATAACGAACTGAGTATAATAGAGATCGACCTCAGCCGTGTAGTCCGAGAAATTGCGACGGAGCTTGCTTCGTCAGAACCCGACCGCAAGGTGGAGTTCCAAATCCCCGATACTATCAAAGCGCAGGGCGACCTCCAGGTGATCAGGCTGGTCATGGAGAATCTCTTGGGAAATGCCTGGAAGTATACGTCGGGGCAGGAAAGCGCGATTATTGAATTCGGTACAAGCAGGATGGAGAAAGAATGCGCCTTCTTCATCAGAGACAACGGCGCAGGATTTGACATGACGTATGCCGACAAACTGTTTACCCCCTTTCAACGCCTGCATACCGAGAGGGAATTTGAGGGGATCGGCATTGGGCTGGCAACTGTCAGGAGGATAGTCCGCCACCACGGGGGTCGTGTCTGGGCAGAAGGCCACGTCGGTCATGGCTCCACTTTCTTCTTTACCCTCCCCAATGATTGCTGAGTGGCACATTACCGGATGCATAGTCCCGGTTTCAGGGCAATGTTTCGCGGAAAGGGAAACCCATGATCATCGGAGTCGCGAAGGAGATCAAGTCACACGAATACCGAGTCGCCCTTACCCCGCAGGGGGTCAGTCAACTGGTCCGGGATGGGCACCGGGTACTTGTCGAACATGATGCAGGCGTAGGCAGCGGCTATGGCGACGAACTCTATAAGGCTTCCGGGGGAGAGCCAACGGACCGCACAATCGTCTTCGGCAAATCGGAACTGCTGGTCAAGATCAAGGAACCTCTTCCCGAGGAGTTTGAGCTGCTGCAGGGGCAGATCCTCTTCACCTTCCTGCACCTCGCCCCCAATCGACCTTTGACCGATCTCCTCCTGGCCCGGGGGGTCACCGCCTTTGCCTACGAGACACTGGAGAAGGATGGTGGCACGCCGCTGCTCACCCCGATGAGCGAGGTCGCCGGTCGCATGGCCCCGATCATCGGAAGCTACTACCTCCAGCGTTTCCTGGGGGGAAACGGGCTCCTCCCCACCGGCATCCCCGGGGTTCGCCCGGCCAGAACATTGATCATCGGCGCCGGCATCGTCGGCAGGAATGCCGCCCGCACTTCTGTGGGCATGGGGATGGAAACAGTGGTGCTTAACCGCGGGCCGGAACGACTGAGAGCACTGGAACATGAGTTCCACTCCAGGGTACGGACCGGATTCCTGAGCGACGCCACCCTGCGGGAGGAAATCGGTATGGCGGATATCGTAGTGGGAGCGCTGTATGCCACGGGCGGCAGGACACCAGCGGTCATCGACAGGCAGTTGCTTACCGCTATGCGTCAGGGAGGAGTGATCGTCGACGTGGCCATCGATCAGGGGGGGTGTGCCGAAACCAGCCGTCCCACGACCCATGACGAACCGGTTTTCACTGTTGACGGCATCATTCACTACTGCGTGGCCAACATGCCCGGTGCCTACCCTCACACCTCCACCATCGCCCTGACCAGCGTCACCCTCCCATACATCCGCCAGCTTGCGCAACTGGGGATAGACGACGCTCTCCGCGTCTCCCCTGAGCTGAGAACTGCCCTCAATATTCGTCAGGGGGAGATCATGCATCCGGCCCTGGCAGCATCACTTGCTTGATAGACGTATCATGACGATTCCTTGTTGGCATTCAAGGCATCCTGCGCTGTCATTTCCGGAGCACCAATGCAGCCCCTGCGGCCAGCAGGACCATACCGAACAGCCGCTTGGGCTCCATCGGCACCTGCCTGAGGCCAAAAACTCCAAAATGGTCGAGGATGACACCCGTTGCAAGCTGTCCGGCAATGACCCCAGCCATGACCGCAGTGGTTCCGATACGCGGGACAGCAATTATAGTCAGTGTGACGAAAAAGGCTCCAAGCAGCCCGCCGCTAAGCTCCCACCAGGGGACTCCCCCGACTGCACGCAGGCTGCCACGTCCTGTAAAAAGAACCACGGCGAGCATCGCAAGGGTCCCGACCGCAAAGGAGATGAACGAGCTCTCTAAAGTTCCGACCTTCTGCGCAAGACGGGCATTTATGGAAGGCTGGATGGCGACGGCCATACCGCCGCAGAACATCACGAAAACAACAAACAGATTACTCATGAATCTCCTCTTTCACAGGAATCTTTATTCAACAATGTCGGTCACGCCTTCTGCCATTTCGACCCGGTCGCCCGGCCGAAGCTTCCGCCCCCGCCTACACTCGACCTCGCCATTGACCCGGACAAAGCCCTCCTGTATCGCCTGCTTTGCCTCACCGCCGCTTGCCACTGCGTTGATTGCCTTGAGAAAACTGTCCAGTTTGATGTACTCTGTATCTATCTTCATGCCTATTCCCTCTCCTGTGCCACAGCTACCAACTCCCTATCCTTCAGATTGAATCCAAAAAACAGGACAACGTCAAGCGGTATTATACCTAACGGCAAGTTATGTTAGCCAGCCCTTACAAACAGGATTAGTGCATTAACGAATAGGAAGGATTTGCATTTTTCAGGGCAAATTGGTTATAGTGTCTGAATTATCTAAGGGAGCAACGGAGCAGATGGTACAGTCAATCCTTACCTTTCCAGATCCTGAATTAAAAAAGAAATCGCATCCGGTTACCGTCATCAACGAGAAAACCCGCGATCTGGTGCGCGACATGGCTGAAACCATGTACGCCGCGCCGGGCGTTGGACTGGCCGCGCCTCAGATCGGCGTTCACCAACGGATCATTGTCATCGACATATCGTGCAAAGATGAAGTCCCGGAGTTGATAGTCGCGATCAACCCTGTGATCGTCCACGCCGACGGGGAGTCATACGAGGAAGAGGGGTGCCTCTCAGTTCCCGGTTACGCCGCGAATGTCAGACGTCACGCCAGGGTGGTGGTAAAAGGTCTTAATCTGGACGGCGAGGAGGTCATATGGAAGGCTGACGATCTCCTGTCAATCGCTTTCCAGCACGAGATCGACCACCTGGACGGCATCCTCTTCGTTGACCATATCTCCGCTTTGAAGCGTGAGATTTTCAGGCGGAAGTATCGCAGGACCATGGAAGAGTTGCAGGAGCATGAACGATGACCGGCCTTCGGATACTCTTCATGGGTACCCCTGTGTTTGCCTGCCCAACCCTGCAGACACTTATCGACCGTGGTGAGAATATTGTCGCGGTGGTGACGCAACCGGACCGCCCAAAGGGTCGTGGACAGCAGATGCAGCCCCCTCCGGTTAAGGAGCTGGCACTCAAGCACGGCATCCCTGTCTTGCAACCTCAGAAGGTTCGGACCCCTGAGGCCGTTGAAGAGATCCGCAGATGTGCGCCTGATCTGATAGTAGTGGTTGCATTCGGACAGATCCTCCCCAAGGCACTGCTGGAGATACCGCCTCACGCCTGCATTAACGTTCATGCATCCCTCCTCCCCCGATACCGTGGCGCCGCACCGCTTAACTGGTGCATAATCAATGGAGAGACCGAGACCGGCGTCACCACCATGATTATGGATGTGGGGCTGGATACCGGAGACATGCTCCTTAAGAAGACAACCCCCATAGACCCGGATGAGGATGCTCAGTCGCTGCACGACCGCCTCTCAACAATCGGCGCCGAGGCCCTTGCCGAAACCCTGGATATGCTGACTGACGAAAAACTGACTCCCGAAAAGCAGGATGACTCCCTCACCTGTTACGCCCCCATGCTGAAAAAAGAACTCGGGCTCATTGATTGGACCAAAGGACCCAAGGCTATCAAAGATCTGATTCGCGGCGTCACACCATGGCCAGGTGCGTACACCTTCCTGGACAACAGAATGCTGAAACTCTTCCGGCCACGGATCGGCTATGGCAGCGGCCAGCCCGGAACCGTGCTTGCCGCCGGGAAATACGGCATAGAGGTTGCCTGTAACGGAGGGAGCCTGCTGATCGACGAACTTCAGCTTGAGGGGAAGAAACGCCTCCCTGCAGCCGAGTTTCTGGGTGGATGCCGGCTGCAGCCCGGCACCGTTCTTGGCATGAAGGAACCGTCCCTTGAAGAGTAGCGCCCCCCAGACACCTCCCCGCAAACGGCTTTTCGTGGCGTTGATGGGAGTAACCTGCCTCCTGATCGTTGGTTTTATCTACCTTATGTGGTGGATACCGACCAAGGGGCTCGCCAGTTTCCATCCGGATCTCCCCCGCATCTTAGGGCTGGTATTCGCAACTCTATCTCTGATGGCAGTGCTTGGAACCGGGCTGCTGGTCCTTACCACAGCCCTGGGAAGGGACATATTCTTCACACGCTTCATGCGTCTGGTGGTGATCAAGTTTCTCCTGCCTGCCATCGAGTTCCTTGGCCGCGCCCTCGGCATCCCAAAGGACACCATCCGTCAGTCCTTCATCGCTATGAACAACAGCCTGGTCTCTTCGCAGAAGATGCTGGTCCCGGCTGATCGTATTCTTATCCTCCTCCCCCACTGCCTGCAGCTCTTCGACTGCGACATCAAGGTAACCGGCGGCATCGACAAGTGCGTCCGCTGCGGTCGCTGCGACATAAAGGGGCTGACAGAGCTGGCAGAGAAGTATAAAATCGACATCTCGGTCGCCACCGGCGGCACCCTGGCACGCAAGGTGATTGTCGAGAAGCGCCCCAAGCTGGTGGTTGCGGTTGCATGCGAACGCGACCTGACGTCCGGTATCAAGGACTGTTATCCACTCCCTGTTTTCGGCGTCCTGAACGACCGACCAAACGGCCCCTGCTTCAACACTATCGTCGATGTGGAGAAGATCGATGCTGCAATCGCTTCGGTTATTGTCTGACCTCTCCCAACGGGAATTCCAGAACCATATGCACAAATCTCTTGACAAATCTGCAGCTCCTGGACAAAGATAAGCACCATGTTCTCCTCTAGCTATCAGACTTTTACCGGGTTTTCCTTTTGGTACGACTTTTATTTTGAGCCGTCTGCCCGGGTCGAGGTCTAAGCGAGGGGATACACCAAACCACGCAGCCAAGAGCCGAGGGCAGACAGGAGTCTACCCCCGGCTTTTTCGTTTTAGCGAAGTAATAAAAGGCCGGGGATGACTCCTCCGGCCTTTAGTTTTTGGCAAGAAAGGATCGACGATGATTATCGTAATGAAAGCAGGGGCTGTAAAGAAGGACAGGGATGAGGTGCTCAAGAGGATCAAGGAGCTGGGATACAAACCGCATGTGATCCACGGAACCACGCGTGACGTCATCGGTGCCGTTGGGGACGAACGGGGGAAACTGGTGCTGCATACCCTTGAATCGCTGCACGGGGTTGAAAGCGTGGTACCGATACTCCAACCTTACAAGCTCGCCTCATCCGAAGTGAAGAGGGAGCGGAGCGTGGTCCGGATCAGCGACACCGTCAGCATCGGCGGCCCGGAGATCATCGTCATGGCCGGGCCCTGCTCGGTGGAGAGCGAAGAGCAGATCATTGAGAGTGCCAAGGCGGTAAAAGCTGCCGGAGCCCACATCCTCCGCGGCGGTGCCTTCAAGCCCCGCACCTCGCCGTATTCGTTCCAAGGGATGGAGGAAGAGGGGCTGAAGCTCCTGGCAAAGGCGCGTGAGATCACCGGCCTGCCGATCGTCACCGAAGTCATTAACCCTGAGACAGTCGACCTGGTGGCTGAATACGCCGACATACTCCAGATCGGCGCCCGCAACTCCCAGAATTTCGCCCTGCTTAAAAAGGTTGGCCAGATCCGAAAACCAGTGCTGTTAAAGCGTGGGATGTCCATGACCATACAGGAGTTTCTGATGAGTGCCGAGTACATATTGGCCGAGGGGAACCAGGCGGTCATTCTCTGCGAGCGTGGCATACGGACCTTTGAGACCGCCACCCGAAACACCCTCGACCTCTCGGCCATACCGGTACTCAGAACCAAGACCCATCTGCCGGTCATTGCCGACCCGTCCCACGGTACCGGCAACTACCACTATGTAGGACCGATGTCGCTGGCAGCGGTTGCTGCCGGCGCAGACGGCCTGATCATAGAGGTTCATCCCGACCCGGAGCATGCCTCAAGCGATGGCCCGCAGTCGCTCAAGCCGAAGAAATTCGCTCTGCTGATGGAGCAGATCAAAAGGGTAGCGGCAGCCTGCGACCGGCAGATATGACCAGCAGATATATTTCAGCTCTGTTGCAAAATGTAACACTTATATAGCGACAACACCGCCCGGCAACATGAAATCGGGCGGTGTTTATAGCCCCCAAGGTTTGACGGCTACTGCCTTAGAAGCTGTTCGTACTCCTCGGGAGTGTCCATGTCCAGAAGGATCGCCTTGTCGTCCGTGGAGCAGAGGGTTATAAGCTCCTGCCGGAGGTGCAGCAGGTCACGAAGGGTGGGATAGTTCGAAAGTTCGGCGATGATCGTGCGGGGGAGCAGAAGCGGGTGTCCTCGGCGACCACCATGGATGGGGATGATTATCCCCTGCGGGTCGGTACTGTGGGCATCAATGAGCATACGGCAGGTTGCCGGTGAAACCAGCGGGGTATCGGGAAGGAATACCAGGACGCCGGTCACAGCACTGGTGAGATGGTCCAGGCCGACCCTGAGAGAGGCGGCCATGTCGCTCTCTGGCTGGCAGTTCCAAGCGACGGTAACCGGGAAATGGGCGATCACCTCATGGATGGCTGTGCCGTAGGGGGGCGCAAGGACAACTACGGTCTCATCAATTCCGGCAGCAGTTATGGTTTCCAGGCAACGGACGAT
Source organism: Geobacteraceae bacterium (assembly GCA_043725245.1). Taxonomy (GTDB): domain Bacteria; phylum Desulfobacterota; class Desulfuromonadia; order Geobacterales; family DSM-12255; genus Geoanaerobacter. Next base: position 6,907 of record JAYSLX010000023.1, read on the forward strand.
GACCGGTCGGTCAGGTAGCGGCAGGAGCATCTTGCATCTCCCCATCCGCTCGGAACGACCGGCTGCAGGCATCAGCGCCGCGACCTTCGTATCAGGCACGGTACCGTCGCTCGATCAACTGGGCGACAATGCTGACGGCGATCTCCTGCGGTGAGTTCCCGCCGATGGGTAGCCCGACAGGTGTTACGATCCTGTCGATATCCGTCGGAGTGGCCCCTGCAGCGGCAAGTTCCCTGAACATGGTCTCCCTTTTTCGCCTGCTCCCGATGACCCCGACAAACCCTGCCGGAGTTGCTAGAGCCGCCCTTGCGGCTGCAAGGTCACTTGCATAGCATGGGGTAGCGATTACGACCGAATCAGCCTCCGTCAATTTGAATGACTCTACCCCTAGGAGTCTGTCGGCCTTGAGATTCTGACCGAATCAACTTAACCCGTAAGTTGATTCTACTGGCCATCCTGATCAGTCAACAGATACCGTTTCGA
>JAYSLX010000024.1:0-5590 GCA_043725245.1 Geobacteraceae bacterium
TAGGGGGTTCATAGTGATACTCGATGGAAAATGTCCAACCGGACCAATTGAAAAAACATGGGACAAGCACCGCTTTGATTTGAAGCTGGTCAATCCCGCAAACAAACGTAAATACAACATCATTGTCGTCGGCACCGGTCTGGCCGGTGGCGCCGCCGCGGCCTCGCTCGGCGAGCTTGGTTACAACGTACAGGCCTTTAGTTATCAGGACAGCCCGCGCCGCGCCCACTCCATCGCAGCACAGGGTGGTATCAATGCTGCCAAAAACTACCCCAACGACGGCGATTCGATCTATCGCCTTTTCTACGACACCATCAAAGGTGGAGACTTCCGATCACGTGAGGCAGATGTCTGGCGGTTGGCTCAGGTGTCAAACAACATCATCGATCAGTGCGTAGCTCAGGGTGTTCCCTTTGGCCGAGATTATGCCGGATACCTTGATAACCGATCCTTCGGCGGCGCTCAGGTTTCCCGTACCTTTTTTGCCCGTGGACAGACCGGTCAGCAGTTGCTGCTGGGTGCCTACTCGGCACTTTCTCGTCAAATTAAGCTCGGCACAGTCAAGATGTATGATCGTCGCGAGATGCTTGACCTTGTTGTGGTCGACGGCGTAGCAAGAGGGATTACCTGTCGTAATCTGGTGACCGGTGAAATCGAGATGTATGCAGCTGATGCGGTTTGTCTCTGTACCGGCGGGTTCGTAAATGTGTTTTATCTTTCCACCAATGCCATGGGCTGCTCGGTAACGGCTAACTGGGCTGCGCACAAAAAAGGTGCTTACTTCGCCAATCCATGTTTCACCCAGATCCACCCGACCTGTATTCCGCAGGCCGGTGATTATCAGTCAAAGCTTACACTCATGTCGGAATCCCTCAGAAACGATGGTCGTGTCTGGGTTCCCAAGAAAAAAGAAGACGTCGGCAAGCTTCCGGAACAGATTCCTGAACAAGACCGTGATTATTACCTGGAGCGCAAATATCCCTCCTTCGGTAACCTGGCTCCACGTGACATCTCATCCCGTGCCGCAAAAGAGCAATGCGATGCAGGTCTCGGTGTCGGCCCTGGCGGTCGTGGTGTATATCTGGACTTCGCCGATTCTATCAAGCGTTTGGGTGAGGATACCATCCGTGAACGTTACGGCAACCTTTTTGAGATGTATGAGTGCATTACCGACGATAACGGCTATAAGACGCCAATGCGTATCTATCCAGCGCCGCACTATGCAATGGGTGGTCTGTGGGTCGATTACAATCTGATGAGCAATATTCCCGGACTGTTTGTTCTGGGAGAGGCAAACTTTTCCGTTCATGGCGCAAACCGTCTTGGCGCCTCGGCTCTTATGCAAGGTCTGGCAGATGGGTACTTCGTTATCCCCTACACCATTGGCGGTTATCTGGTTACGGTTAAACCTGGGGCTATCAAAACAGATCATGCAGAGTTTAAAAAGTCGTCCGCAGAGGTTACGGGGACTATTAACAAGTTTCTCTCGATTAACGGTAAGCGCACTGTTACCGATTTCATGCGTGAACTCGGCTCGGTTATGTGGGACGAATGCGGGATGGGCAGAAGTGATGCCAGTCTTAAGAAAGCAATCGCCAGAATACCCGCAATTCGTGAAGAGTTCTGGAAGAATGTCAAGGTGTCCGGCAGTGGCGCCGAGTTGAATCAGCAACTTGAAAATGCCGGTCGGACTGCTGACTTTCTTGAATTTGGAGAGCTTCTTTGCCGCGATGCACTTCATCGTACCGAGTCGTGCGGAGGTCATTTCCGTGTCGAATCGCAGGAAGAAGATGGAGAAGCAAGGCGAGATGATGCCAACTTCTCATACGTCGGCGCTTGGGAATTCAAGGGTGTAGGAAAAGAACCAGAGCTTCACAAGGAGCCGCTGAAATTTGAAAATATACATCTCGCTGTAAGGAGCTACAAATAATGAGCGATCACAGTACCATGACACTGACGCTGATCGTGTGGCGCCAAAAAAATGCCAACGATCCAGGCAGATTTGAAACCTTGACTGCTACTAAAATAACTGACCATCATTCATTTCTTGAGATGCTTGACTGCGTCAACGAAGACCTGATCAATGCCGGCAAGGAACCGATTGTGTTTGACCATGACTGTCGCGAAGGAATCTGCGGCATGTGTTCCCAAGTCATCAACGGAAAACCGCACGGCGGCAGAGAAAAGACGACGGTCTGTCAGCTTCACATGCGTAACTTCAAGGATGGCGACACTATTTATATCGAACCGTGGCGAGCTCGCGCATTCCCGATCATCAAGGATCTTATAGTTGATCGTTCGGGCCTTGACAAGATCATCCAGGCTGGAGGCTATACATCATGCCATACTGGCGGGATTCCTGACGGTAATGCCATTATGATCCCCAAGCCAATCGCAGAAGAGGCGATGGATGCAGCTGCCTGCATCGGTTGTGGTGCATGCGTGGCTGGTTGCCCTAACAGTGCAGCTATGCTCTTTACCGGAGCAAAGGTTTCTCAGCTTGCTCTACTTCCCCAGGGCAAAGCTGAGGCTTCGGAGCGAGTCCAGAACATGGTAGAAGCCATGAAAGTTTGTGGCTTCGGCAATTGCACCAACCATTACGAGTGCCAGGCTGCCTGCCCTAAAGGGATAGATGTTAAGTTCATTGCTCGGATGAATCGCGAGTATATTAAGTCGCTTTTCATGTAACAGTTTTTATTTCTTGATTCTGAGGGGGCAGGGAGATGATTCCTGCCCCTTTTTCTCATCCAGGTGTAGTGATGTTCACTTTTGCCAAACTCTTGTTTCGAGTAGAGCTGGATGGGCCTGTTAATAATCGTTACGCACTCTTTGCAATGAGGAGGTTCTTCCCCGATTTATTTTGTGGTCATCCCAGTATCTCTTTGCACAGGGAGGCCCGGGAGAAGATTTTTAGTCAACCGCTTACTCAAGACCCGTCTGCACTGAGACGTTTTCAAAAACCGCCGCTCCCATTCGCTTTTACCTTGCCAATACTCCCGTTAAATCATAAAGACCCTTTTTACTGTGAAATCGGTCTTGCCCTGGCCGGATCGGCACTGAATTACTGCGATTGCTTCATAAAAGGCGTTGTCAGTTCTGTCAGGCAGCTCGGCGTGGAGCATGGATTTAATGCAGAGATTGCTTCAATATCCTCTGTGGCGCTGGACGGAACCAGTCTTCCAATTTCTCCAGAAAAAACCGTGTTGACTCTCCTGTCCGGCGATAATTTCCTCTCCACTGGCCGGGGTCCTGCAGAAACAGTCAGTATGACTCTCCTGACCCCGCTTCATCTGATTCACAACGGAAAGCCGCTGCGCAGAATTACATTTCCGGAGTTTATCCGGCCGCTTATGCGAAAGATCTCATCGTTATCCTACTACTATGGTGGGTCGGAACTGGATATGGATTTCAAGTCAATGGCTGAGGAGAGCTTCAAGGTCTCAGTAGAGGGAGACCAGCTCGAGTGGGAGGCATGGTCTGGTGTAGGTGCCGGTGTGATTGGGAAGTTGGTCTTCTGTGGTCCGCTTCAGGAGTATCTACCCTTTCTGATGATGGGAGAGCTGTTTCACCTTGGCAAGAAAGCGGCATACGGCTTGGGGGCTTATCGCTTGACCACTGTTCATGAACCTTAAAGAGCCACGAGTAGGTTAGTCGTTTAATAAATGATGATGTATTCGTGATCCTGAGCGATCTTTGAGATTTCCAGGGTATCACTGATCAGATAGGATTTACCTTCCAAGGTAAACGTATAGGTGCCGTCACCATTTTCCACAGCACTTTCAATTAGTGTTTCAAATAGAGCGGTCTTAACCATTTTTGGGTCCCTCCTTAGATAATTATATATCACTAAAAATGCTCTATCGTAAAGTAGTCACTCGCTACGGTTGAATGATTTACATCCCATGTCATACTTATTATTGATATATTTTAGGAGAAAATATGCACCGTCAACGTATGAGCGGTATCCTGCTGCATCCAACATCTCTGCCCGGTCCTGGGGGGATAGGAACCTTTGGTTCTGAGGCGCGCAAATTTATAGATTTCCTGGCTAATGCCAAGCAGAGCATATGGCAAGTTCTTCCGCTTGGACCCACCGGATATGGGAACTCACCCTATTCTTGCTATTCCACATTTGCAGGCAATCCTCTCCTTATTGACCTTATGACGATTTCCGAAGATGGAGACCTGGCTTTCGATGAACTGAGAGAAGACCTTCCCACTGATGTTGTTGATTTTGAGAAAGTCCCCGAATATAAGCTGAATCTACTCCGCTTGGCAGCCGCTCGCTTCCTGGCCGGCAAAGATATGGAGAGGAAGAGGGAGTTTTGGCAGTTTTGTGACAATACCTTCTGGCTCGATGACTATTCTCTGTTTATGGCCTGTAAAGAGTATTTCCGGGGGAAGGGGTGGAATCGCTGGCCTGTTGAGTTGGTACACCGTGAGAAAGAATCTTGCGGACGTTATGCAGATAAACTCGGTGCTGCCATTGGTGAGCAGAAATATATACAGTGGCAGTTCTCCAAGCAGTGGCGGGCTCTCAAGGGCTATGCAAATGCCCGCGGTATCCAGATTGTCGGGGATGCCCCGATCTTTGTTGCGTATGATTCTGCCGATGTCTGGTGCAACCAGCAACTCTTCCGACTCGATGCGCAGGGGAAACCGTTGGTGGTAGCCGGTGTCCCCCCTGATTACTTCAGTAAAACCGGCCAAAGATGGGGGAATCCGCTTTACGATTGGGACCGTTTGGCAGAGGACAACTTCGGCTGGTGGGTGGCGCGCCTGAAAAGCGATATGGGGCTTTACGACCTTGTGCGTATAGACCATTTCAGAGGGTTCGAGGCGTTCTGGGAGATACCTGTCAAAGAAAAGACTGCAGTAAAGGGGCGGTGGGTAAAAGGGCCTGGCGAAGCACTCTTCAGTGCTTTCTGTGATGCGGTTGGAACTTTGCCGGTCATAGCAGAAGACCTGGGGGTAATCACTCCCGAGGTTGAGGCCCTACGCGACAGGTTCGGTCTTCCAGGAATGAAGATTCTTCAGTTCGCTTTCGATGGTGGGCCAGGGAATCCTTACCTTCCTCATAACCATCGTCGCAACTGTGTTGTCTATACCGGTACCCACGATAACGACACAACTGCCGGGTGGTTCGCCGGCCTTTCGGATAATCAGAAAACGGACGTTTGCAATTATCTCCGCTGCAACTCTGATGAAGTTGTCGGGGAGATGATTCGCGCAGCAATCTCTTCAGTTGCTCGCCAGTCAATTATTCCATTGCAGGATCTTCTCTGCCTCGATTCTTCTGGGAGGATGAATGTGCCGGGAATAGCTCATGGCAACTGGTCGTGGAGGGTCACCCCTGGAGCCTGTTCGAAGGAGATTGCCGACCGTCTGGCAGAATTAACTCTCCTCTACGGCCGCGGGTAATGGTTTTGATTACTGGTGATGGTTTCTTAGAGGTACAGCGCCTAAAGCGAGGAGGGAACACTTATGTTATCTAGTGTCCATCCGGAAACCCCAGTATGAGCCGCACGGGATCTCCAGTTGTTGTTGGTAGCCTTGGATTTGAATCGCTTTGACTACCCTGTAACCAGTT
>JAYSLX010000025.1:0-34537 GCA_043725245.1 Geobacteraceae bacterium
GGCGGCACCGGCAGTCGTCTGCATCCGGCAACCCTGGCTGTGTCGAAACAACTTCTTCCGGTCTTCGACAAGCCGATGATCTACTATCCGCTCAGTACCTTCATGCTAGCCGGGATACGCGACATCCTGGTTATCTCCACCCCCCAGGATACGCCTCGCTTTGAACAACTGCTCGGCGATGGGAGCAAATGGGGCCTTAACCTGCAGTATGCTATCCAGCCCAGCCCGGATGGCTTGGCGCAGGCTTTCATCATTGGTGAGGAATTCATCGGCCAGGACCGCTGTGCGCTGGTATTGGGAGATAACATCTTCTACGGGCACGACTTTCATCAGCTGCTGGCCAACGCCTGCCAGCGGGAGCGGGGTGCCAGCGTCTTTGCCTACCATGTGCAAGACCCCGAGCGTTACGGCGTAGCGGAGTTCGATGCAACCGGTAGGGTACTCTCCCTCGAAGAGAAACCCGAACAGCCTAAATCCAACTACGCGGTTACCGGGCTATACTTCTACGACCAGCAAGTCGTTGAACTGGCTAAAAATCTGCGGCCGTCACCACGCGGCGAACTGGAAATTACCGACCTGAATCGGCTCTATCTTCAGCAAGGACAACTCTCAGTTGAGATCATGGGCCGTGGCTACGCCTGGCTCGACACCGGTACCCATGAAAGCCTGCTGGAAGCCAGCCAGTTCGTTGCCACACTGGAAAACCGTCAGGGGCTGAAAGTTGCCTGTCCAGAAGAAATTGCCTGGCGGCATGGGTGGATTGACGACGGGCAACTCAACCAGCTTGCCACTCCCTTGTCCAAAAATGGTTATGGGAAATATCTACTCTCCTTAATAAAGTAGAAGGTGTAACAATCTCGTTACCGGAGTATTTATATGCTCTCCAGGAATGAGGTAGTTCGAGAACAAGTATGGATTGGAGATCTTCAATGACCTATTTCACGCACGAAAAAGCACTTGTTGAGTCATATAATATTGGTGAAAACACGCGGATATGGGCATTTGTCCATATCCTGCCTAATGCAGTAATAGGTTCCGACTGTAATATTTGTGACCATGTATTTATAGAAAATGATGTTGTTATAGGAGACAGGGTCACCATAAAATGTGGTGTTCAAATCTGGGATGGTTTAAGACTTGAGGATGATGTAATGGTGGGCCCTAATGCAACTTTTACGAATGATTTGTTCCCAAGAAGCAAGCAGCCATTTGAACTGAAAAAAACCTATATAAAAAAAGGGGCTTCTATTGGTGCAAATGCAACAATTCTTGCAGGACTTGAAATTGGTGAGGGTGCTATGGTTGGTGCCGGTGCTGTCGTGACGAAGAATGTGCCGCCACATGCTGTTGTTGTTGGTAACCCCGCAAAAATCATACGAGTAATGGAGAACAACGTCAATGCTCGATAAATGTCAAATCATCGATTTACCCAAAATTTCCGATCCTCGTGGGAACCTCACCTTCATTGAAGGTGGTGGAAGGAATGTACCATTTGACATCAAACGCGTTTACTATCTCTACGATGTTCCAGGCGGCGCTGAACGCGGAGGGCATGGCCACAAAGCGTTGCACCAGCTGATTATTGCCATGTCCGGCAGCTTTGATGTCGTATTGGATGACGGCAATGAAAAAAAACGCGTTCATCTCAATAGATCGTATTACGGTCTGTATGTGTGCCCGATGATCTGGCGTGAACTTGACAACTTTTCATCCGGATCGGTCTGCATGGTCCTGGCTTCAAATCTGTATGATGAAGAAGATTACTATCGAGACTATGATTCATTTATCAAAGCGGCAAGAGGTGGAAATTGAATGTTCCTTTTCTTGATTTAAAATTCCCGTATATCGAACTTAAAGACGAGCTTGATGCCGCCTATCGTCGTGTAATGGAATCGGGTTGGTACATTCTGGGCACAGAAGTTGAGGCGTTCGAAGCTGAATTTGCGGACTATTGCGAATCAAAACAGTGCGTTGGCGTTGCCAACGGCCTCGATGCCCTCCATTTGATTGTTCGTGGATACGGGATAGGTCCGGGCGATGAAGTGATTGTCCCATCCAATACCTATATAGCTACGTGGCTGGCAGTGACCCATGCCGGTGCAACACCCGTACCGGTAGAACCTGATGAACGCACCTACAACATTGATCCGGCAAAAATTGAGCAAGCCATCACGCCAAAAACGAAGGCGATTATGGTTGTCCATCTGTACGGACAAACGGCGGATATGGATCCGATCAATGTGATTGCCAGGAAGCATGGTCTTAAAGTTATTGAGGATTGCGCTCAGGCGCACGGGTCGAGATATAAGGGACGCAGGGCAGGAAGTCTTGGCGATGCAGCCGGGTTCAGCTTTTATCCCGGGAAAAATCTTGGTGCAGTTGGTGATGGCGGAGCTGTAACGACTAATGATATAGAACTCGCTGATCGCATCCGTATTTTGCGTAATTATGGTTCCCAGATCAAATATCACAACGAGGTCGTCGGGTTTAATTCTCGCCTGGATGAATTGCAGGCGGCACTGTTACGGATCAAGTTGACCAGGTTGGATGAATGGAACGATCGCAGAAGGCAGGTTGCTGGGCGCTATCTGCTGGAACTGGCAGGACAACAGAAGCTCACGTTGTCTCATGTACCTGAATGGGCCGAGTCGGTCTGGCACCTTTTTGTTGTGCGCTATCCGCAGCGTGATCAGTTGCAGAAGTCCCTTACTGAAGCGGGTATCGGCACAATGATCCATTATCCGATTCCGCCACATCTACAGTCTGCCTATGCCGCTCTAGCGTATGACCGGGGAAGCTTTCCGATAGCAGAAAATATCCATAACGAAGTACTAAGCCTTCCCATTGGCCCGTCAATGACCTTGAGTGATGCCGAACAAGTCGTCCATGCTATGCGATCTTCAATAGTTGCGCTCAGATAACTTTAGTTTCTTTCACTAAAATAAAGGTATTTTGTGATCTCAGAAAAGAATGAAAAGAAAATCAGCATTAAGCTTAATACAATAACCAACTATATTGGGCAATGTTACACATTAGCAGTAGCGGTCATCATCACGCCTTTCTATCTTCAATATCTTGGAGCAGAAGCCTACGGAGTAGTCGGTTTTTTTATAGTAATGCAGAACTGGTTGAATTTGCTGGACATGGGGTTGAGTACAACATTAGGCAGACAAGTAGCTTATGCCAGAGGTCAAATTAATGGGTTTAGTAAATTTCATCATTTATTACGCAGCTTCGAACTATTATTTTTAGCTTTAACTATATGCATTGTAGTAGGTGTTTATTGCAGTAGCAACTGGTTAGGACACAGTTGGATAAAATCAACAGTATTAAACTCTGAAACTATTTCTTATTGCATCAATATAATGGGGTTAATAATTGGGCTTAGATTTTATTCGACAATTTATCGTAGCGGCATAAATGGATTTGAAGATCAAATCTGGATTAATAAAGCCAATGTCTTAGTTAATAGTTTAAAATATATCGGATCTTTCCTGATTTTAGCATATGTCTCAAATAATATCAGGCACTTCTTTGAGTATCAGCTTGCAATCGGCATTTTAGAAGCAGCATTTCTTAGAAGGAGATTTTATTACAACCTGCCATCGTCCGATATTTTAATGACATGGTTTAATATTGACTGGAGTCAATTTCTACAAATAGTTCCTTTTACGCTCAGCATAACATATACATCCGCTATTTTAATAATAATCACTCAATTCGATAAATTACTTCTATCGGGTTTTTTATCCTTAAAGGAATTTGGATATTTTAGTCTAATCACGTTGGTAACAGGCGCTATAATAAGTTTGTCCACTCCGGTATTTCTTGCTTTTCTGCCAAGAATGACAATGCTGGTTGCTAAGCGTAATTTTGAAGAGATGATTGCTGTATACGTTAATATGACTCAGATAATAACATGGATTACGTTTTCCTCGGCAATTGTAATTGGTATTTATTCTCAGGAAATTCTTTATTCCCTTACCGGAGATAAACAAGTTTATGTTTGGGGGCAAGAAATACTTTTTTGGTATGCTTTAGGATCTGGCATCTATGTACTAGGAACCTTCCAATATTATTTACAGAATGCATTCGGCACACTTAGGCTATATGTAATTGGTTCAACAATTTCACTTGTGGTACTGGCCCCATTAATTTATTTTGTAACGATGAAATTTGGTGCACTTGGGGCCGGTCAGCTTTGGTTTATATTTAGTTTAATTTGGTTTTTAGCATGGACATTGCTCGTTCATAGTAAATTAGTTCCAGGTTTTCACTTGAAATGGATGGCCAAAGATTTGGTACCTATGCTATTTAGTATAGTCGTATTGTCATATCTTATGAAAAAAATGATTTATATTGATATGAGTGAATCTAGAATGATAATAATATCTAAAACCGCAATTATTGGCATTGGTTTTTTAACTATAACGTCTATCTGCGTTCGATCAATTAGAAATAAAGTATTTGAAAAATTACGAGTCATATTTTGATTCAAATGTGAATATTCAAAATATCGCATATCACTTGGGAACAGCCATAAAGTCTTTAAGGAGTAAGATTTATTACTTCGGTGCAGAGTTTTATTTGCCAACAGTCCTGTAATCCAGAGCTCAACAGGCTTGATGCTGCACGTGGTTCCATGGTTCGTTCCACAAGTACCGCTGATTGATGCAAGGAATTATCCATCCCAACCCAACTGGAAAAAATAGCATGATAGAGAATATTATTGTAATCAATACGTGTGATGCATATGAAGATGTTTGGGAATTGTTTTTTTGTGCTTTTCAAGAATACTGGCCTGAATGCAACTATAAGATTGTTCTAAATACCGAGAATAAACAAAAAATATTCAACAACATCGATGTACACATTCATAATTTTAATTCTCCAAATGGTAAAGATGCATGGGGATTGAGACTCAAACAAACTTTAAAAGCATGTGAATCAAAATATGTAGTAATGCTTTACGATGATTTTATTTTGGAAGATCGTGTTGACCAAGAAAAGATCATCAATTGTATGAAATGGCTTAACGATAATCCGGATATTGCTGTTTTTTATTTTAGTAATATTTCTGTCAATAAAAATACCAATGATAATCGTTTTGAAAATTTTGAATTAATACCAAGAAAAGGTGACTATAAATTAAACTCAGCACCGGCTATTTGGCGGCGAGAAAGGTTATTAGAATTTATAGAGGATAATGATACTCCGTGGGCGTGGGAATTTTTTGGCAGCTATCGGACTTACAGAAGTACAGATCTTTTTTATTGCGTTAAAAAAGCGCACGAAGATATTTATCCCTATAATTATGCTATGGGTGGTGCAATATATAGAGGAAAGTGGGTTGGCAAAGTTGTTTTGCCTTTAATGAAAAAGTTCAATTTACAAATTGACTTAAATCAGCGTGGTTTAGCGGATGGCCTTCAACAAAAAAACAAAAGATCCCTGGTGTGGAAACTGAAGTTTTTTTTGCTCGGATTTAAAATGATTAGGTTTGGAATTTTATTATATGTTTACAGAATAGCTAGAAAGAGATTTTCCATATGACTACTATTAATAATTTTACATTTGTAGCTATCACTTATAATCATTCGAATTATATTCTAGAGCACTTGGAGAGTATAAAGTATCTTATTGATAATTATGGTAATGGCATTGATATTGACATTATTATTGCGGATGATGCATCACGAGACGATACTGTTACCCTTACCAAATTTTGGTTAAACAAAAATTCATATCTATTTAATAAAATCATAGTATTATGCGATGGTATAAACAGAGGGACATGCAAGAATTTAACTCTCGCACTTGAAAACCTCGCCACTGACTACTGCAAAATTACTGCAGGAGACGATGTTTACTCCTGTGAAAATATATTTACTGAAGTTAAGAAAATAGATAATAACCATATTTTGTCGGGTTTACCGCTTAATCTAATCAATGGTGCTATTGTGCCCACTCAATTTGATATATTTAATTACTTCGCAACAAATATTATCTATGAAAAATCTCAATACATAACAAGATTGAAAAAAATAAATTTCTTCAACAGTCCCAGTATCGTATATTCAGTACCTGCATTATTAAATAAAGATATAACTAGCTTTGTTGCTAGATTCTTTGTTACTGAAGATTGGCCTTTGCAGATAAAGATGGCTGAATTATACAGGCCATTAAAATTTGTTCAAATAGAAAAGATTTTTGTCTACTATAGAAGAACGGCGAATTCGGCATACATAGTAAAAAACTCAATATTCAACCAGGACAAGATAGAAATATTCAATTATCTAATTGGATCCGAGCGAAACAGATTCGGGAAACTGCTCTTACGCAACAGATTGTTTTGTTACAACTTAGAGAATAGGTATTTAAAAAGGGTTTTTAACTTAAGTTTTCATTTGTATGGATTAAATATTTTGATGAACATATTTTTCATATTGAGTAAAGTAAAGAAATTCGACACACAGTTAGTTAAACATCAAAATCACTATGACCTTATAGCTTCGAAGGCGAAAGAATATAATAATTGATCTGAATACAACATAGGTATCTTCAATGTCGAGAAAAATCAGAAACATCAAGCTTCTCAACATAGTCTTGAGTAACCGATGTCTTGACATAGGCAATTTACTGACTGTAGGTTGGATTTCAATTAAATGATATCAACTAATTTGAAAATGCGGCAATTTGTGAAATTAGAATGAAAAATATAACAAAATATTTAGGTCCCATAATTCTTACAGAAATTTATCTTATATTTACGTTATTGCTTTTTTCTTTTGGCCCAATTGAATATTATCTGGAAGATCCGCTAGCTTTTTGGTCATACATTTTTTTGTATCACTTCAGCATGGTCCTAGGTTACGTTCTTGCTGCGATACCTTTTAAAAATAGGATCAGATATAAAATTAATTTTGACGACCTTAGCTCTTTTAAAATTAGAGTATTGTTTTTTGTTGCGTTTCTCGCTTTTTTAATTGGGCATAAGAACATCACTATGTCTGATAGTCTGATGCCGTATGATTTTATTTCAGATATAACGACCGGTTTGCTTAAAAGTGGGGAGCAATATCGTTTAAAGATGCAGCTTTTGGATGTATATACTGGTAGTAAATTATTAAACATATTCAACTTTACTATAGCTTTTACAAAGATAATTTTAATTCCAGTCATTATTTTTTATTGGGAGAAGCTGTCAATTGTTGATAGATTATTAGCTATTACGATTAGTTTTTTGCCTGTCTTGTCCGGAGTTTCCACAGGGACAAATAAGCCGCTATTTGATTTTGTTATTCTTTATGGATCTTCACTTTTTCTGTATTTTGTTGCTAATTATTATCGTGAGGGAAGATATAATTTTAAGAGTAGAAGATTTTTTGTTGTAATTGTTTTTATATTCTTTGGTGTCGCTATTTGGTTCTTTGGCACAGCGATGCTAGGCCGAGGCGGTGATCCGAGCTATGTTGAATCAACTTCTCCACTTGGGCATATAACATTAAATTATGCATTTCGAGATGCTGACGAGAACTCGTTTTTAACCTATATTTACGTCTGGTTTTCTAATTATCTTGTACAAGGCTATTATGGGTTTTCTCAATCGCTTAATATGGATTTTACTAGTACGTTTGGTTTTGGGAACTCTCAGTTTTTAACTAGGCAGGTAGAATGGCTGACTGGAAATGATCTTTCAAAATATACCTATCAACATAAAATAGATCCTGTTTGGGGTGAGACGGCACAGTGGCATTCACTTTATAGTCATATTGCAAACGATTTTCATTTTTTGGGTGTTGCGGTATGGAACTTTATAATGGGTATCTACCTTGCAAAATTGTGGAAAAGTTTTTTAGATGAAAATAACTTGTATTCCAAGTTATTGCTACCTTTGTTTGCTATGCTTATTATATTTACGCCTGCAAATAATCAAGTTTTCGGGTTTCTGGAAACTTTTTCGACCTTCTTGTTTATGACATTGCTTTGGTTTGGCAGTATTTGTAGGCGAAGAGCCTTTTCAAGAAACTGAGACGCGGAGTTTTTTGTGTTTAATGGAAAAAGCATGTTGATTACTGGTGGCACAGGCTCTTTTGGTGATGCCGTTCTTAATCGATTCTTGAATACAGATATCGATGAAATTCGTATCTTCGGCCGTGATGAGAAGAAGCAGGACGCATGCGCAAGCCCTACAACAGTCCAAAGCTGAATTTCTATATTGGAGACGCGCGTGATTCCCCCAGTGTGACTGGAGCAATGCGCGGGGTTGACTATGTGTTTCCCTTGCTGCCGGCAGTTTATTTGGGGTGTGTATAAAAGCAGTTTTAATATGTTATCCAAGCTTTCATAAAAATACGAGCTTATCCTCGCCAACTACATGGTTTTTAAAAATAACTTCTATAGGTACGGATCAAACTCATGTTCAATAACAAAACTTTATTGATTACTGGTGGCACCGGCTCATTTGGCAATGCTGTCCTGCAACGTTTTCTGCATACCGACATCAGGGAAATTCGTGTCTTCAGCCGTGACGAAAAAAAGCAGGAAGACATGCGGATTGAGTTGAATAACTCAAAGGTCAAGTTCTATATCGGCGATGTACGTAACTATGACAGCCTACACTCGGCCATGCATGGTGTGGATTATGTCTTCCATGCGGCGGCACTCAAACAAGTTCCTTCCTGTGAATTCTATCCCTTGGAAGCGGTGCGGACCAACGTTCTGGGTACGGAGAATGTGCTGAATGCGGCGCTTGCCAACAAGGTGAAAAAGCTGATTTGTCTAAGTACCGACAAGGCGGTTTACCCGATTAACGCCATGGGTATTTCCAAGGCGATGATGGAGAAGCTGATGGTCGCCAAGGCCCGCACAACGGATACTTCACAAACTATTATTTGTGGGACCCGCTACGGCAATGTCATGGCTTCGCGCGGGTCAGTGATCCCGCTGTTCATCAAGCAGATACGCGAGGACAAACCACTCACGATTACTGATCCGAATATGACCCGCTATCTTATGTCGTTGGAGGATGCTGTTGATCTGGTGATTTATGCTTTCAATAATGCCCGTCAGGGGGATATCTTCGTGCAGAAGGCTCCTGCGTCAACGATCATGGATCTGGCGATAGCCGTCAAGGAGCTGTTCCAGTCCGAAAATCCAATCAAAGTGATTGGCACCCGCCATGGTGAAAAGCTTTACGAAACGCTGTTGACCCGGGAAGAGAGGGTTAAGGCCGAGGATCTTGGTGGCTATTACCGGATTGTACCTGACGACCGGGATCTGAACTATGGCAAATATTTTACAGAGGGTGAAGAGAAGATAGCTGAAGTAGAGGATTATAACTCACACAATACGCGTAGGCTCAATAATGATGAGATTAAGGAGCTGTTGCTGAAGCTGGAGTATATCAAAGTAGAACTTGGGCATTGAAAACACCAATTATCGCCAAGACGCCAAGACACTGATGGCGCCATGTTTATTTTAGTGTTATGCCTGATAATATTTTCTTTGTGACTTTGCATCTTTGCGTTAAAGGTTGAGGAAATTCATGAAAACAGTTCTAGTAACCGGTTCCAAAGGTTTTGTCGGCAGGAACCTGACCGTCTCCCTTGCGCAGCGAAAGGATTTAAAGGTCACCGGCTTCGATATCGATGACGATCAGATTGCGTTGTCATCTCTGGTTGAGGGGGCAGACTTTATCTTCCACCTTGCGGGGGTCAACCGTCCGCAGAACGTAGAGGATTTCACCACAGGGAATACCGGACTGACGCAGACGATTGTTTCACTTTTGCAGAAACAGGGTAATAAGACACCATTGGTGATCTCTTCCTCCAGCCAGGCGGCACAGGACAATCCCTACGGCGTCAGCAAGCGGCAGGCCGAGGAGGCCGTCTTCGCTTACGGTCGCGAGACAGGTGCTTCGGTCTATGTATACCGCCTGCCGAATGTTTTCGGCAAGTGGTGTAGGCCCAATTACAACAGCGCTGTCGCCACCTTCTGCAACAACATCGCCAAAGATTTGCCGATACAGATCAACGATCCGACGGTCACGATGAACCTGGTCTACATCGACGATGTGGTCAATGAATTCATAGCCGTATTGGACGGAAAACCACACCCAAAGGATACATTCTGCCAGGTGCAGCCCGTGCATACCATTACGCTCGGCGAGATTGTGGCTCTAATCCACTCTTTCAAAGAGATCCGGGTAGACCGCAGTATCCCCGACATGTCTGATTCCTTCACCAAAAAGCTCTACAGCACATATCTGAGCTATTTACCAAAGGACCAATTCAGCTATTCGCTGAAGATGAATGTGGACGATCGGGGTTCATTCACCGAGTTCATCAAGACCGTTGATCGCGGACAGGTTTCTATCAATATTTCCAAGCCGGGGATTACCAAGGGTAACCACTGGCATCATACAAAAAATGAGAAGTTCCTGGTTGTAAGCGGTCAAGGGGTGATCCGCTTCAGACAGGTTGGTGGCGACGAGGTCATCGAATATTTTGTCACTGGAGAAAAGCTGGCGGTCGTAGATATTCCCACCGGATATACCCACAATATCAGTAATATGGGTACAACAGACCTGGTAACGGTCATGTGGTGCAACGAGATATTTGATCCTGAGAAACCGGACACTTATTTTGAGGGCGTGGAGTGTGGAGCATGAAAAAAATCAAGGTTATGACGGTAGTTGGCACCCGCCCTGAGATTATTCGGCTCTCAAGGGTCATGGCCTGTCTTGATCGGCATGTTGATCATGTTCTAGTTCATACAGGTCAAAATTACGATTACGAACTGAACGAGATATTTTTCCATGACCTAGAGGTGCGCAAACCGGATCATTTCCTGGATGCGGCTGGCGTTAATGCTGCGGAAACAATTGGACAGCTCATCATCAAAGTGGATCAGGTTTTGGAACGGGAGCAACCGGAAGCGCTCCTTGTCCTTGGGGATACCAATAGCTGTCTGGCCGCGATACCGGCCAAGCGGCGCAAGATTCCCATCTTTCACATGGAGGCAGGTAATCGCTGCTTTGATCAACGGGTGCCTGAAGAGACCAATCGTAAGATCGTTGACCATATTAGCGATGTTAATCTGACCTACAGCTCCATTGCCCGTGAATACCTGCTGCGTGAAGCTTTGCCGCCGGATCGAGTCATAAAGACCGGTAGTCCGATGTTTGAAGTATTGAATCATTACATGGTGAAGATTGACAGTTCTGATGTGTTGAGTCGGCTGGATCTACGCCCCCAGGATTATTTTGTGGTGAGCGCCCACCGGGAAGAGAATGTCGATTCTGAGGTCAACCTGGTCAAGCTGGCCGCCATCCTGAACGGGTTGGCGGAGAGCTATGGCAAACGGATTATTGTTTCCACCCATCCCCGTACCCGAAAAAGGATTGAAGCCAAGGGATTAACCTTTCACAAAAAGGTTGAGCTCTTAAAACCGCTTGGCTTTATAGATTATGTTCACTTGCAGAAACACGCCTATGCCGTGCTGTCAGACAGTGGTACGATAACCGAAGAATCGTCGATTCTCAATTTCCCTGCTCTGAATATCCGTGAAGCCCATGAGCGGCCGGAAGGGATGGAAGAAGCGTCGGTCATGATGACCGGTCTGGAGTTTGAACGAGTGATGCAGGGACTTGCAGTGCTGGAGACTCAGCAACGGGGAGACGGGCGGACGTTACGCCCAGTAGCTGATTACTCCATGCCGAACGTGTCGGAGAAGGTTCTTAGGATAATTATTAGCTACACTGACTATGTGAATCGGGTTGTGTGGCGCAAGCAGGTTTAATAAAAATGCACATTCTTGTTGTCACCCAGTATTTCTGGCCGGAGAATTTCCGCATCAATGATTTGGTGTCTGGTCTTGTGGCAAGTGGCCACAGGGTGACAGTTCTGACTGGTATTCCCAACTATCCTGAAGGTCGTTTCTTTACGGGCTATGGTATTTTCAGCAATACATCACAGGAATATCAGGGCGCCAAGGTAGTACGTGTACCACTTATTCCCCGTGGCAAAGGTGGCGGAGTAAGGCTTGCACTTAACTATATATCATTCGTTTTAAGTGCGTGCCTGTTTGCGCCATTCAATTGTCGTGAAAATTACGACGTTATTTTTGTTTGTGGGCTATCTCCTGTAACGGTTGCTTTGCCTGCACTCTTTCTTAAAAGTTTCCGGAAGATTCCCGTAATGTTTTGGGTACAGGATCTCTGGCCTGAGAGTTTAGCTGCCACAGGAGCTGTGACTTCAATAAGAATGCTTGATTTTGTGGCAGGGATGGTGCGTTGGATTTATCTAAGATGTGACAAGATTTTAGTGACATCTAGAGCTTTTAGGGAGTCTGTTGAAAAGTTAGGGGGGGCATCCAAAGACATAATCTACTTTCCCCAGAGCGCCGAGGATGTTTTCCAACTAAGCATCAAGAACGAAATGCCAAAGGTTCTCAACACTATCCCCAAGGGCTTCTGGATAATGTTTGCAGGGAACATCGGAGCTGCGCAAGATTTTGAGACTATTATTTCCGCAGCAGAAAAGTTAAAGAGTCATGAAAATATTCATTGGATCATTGTTGGTGATGGACGCCTGCGGGATTGGGCGGAAACGCAGGTCCAAGCTCGCAAGTTGTTTGATAACTTCCATTTTTTGGGGCGATACCCTCTTGAAGCAATGCCAACATTTTTTTCATATGCTGATGTCATGCTTGTAACCCTGAAAAGGGAACCAATATTCGCCTTGACGATACCAGCAAAAATCCAATCATACCTTGCTTGTGGAAGGCCAATTGTTGCTGCTTTGGATGGTGAGGGAGCATTGATAGTCAACGAATCAGGTGCCGGTTTTGTCAGTCCTCCAAAAGACTCAGATGGATTAGCACAGGCTGTCTTACGAATGTCTGCTATGGCACCAGAGCAGAGAAGATCAATGGGCGAGATGGGAAGAAACTACTACAAGGCCCATTTTGACCGTAACATGCTACTTGCCGCGCTACTGGAGTGGATGGACGAGCTAGTGCAACCTCGGAAATCGAAGGGGAACAGCATTGAGGAATAATTCACACGAGAAGGTACTGATCACCGGCACAAACACCGTATTACGCTAAGCCGCAAAGAGAGTCGACCCTTGTGGCTTCAAATCAAAACTGTTATTGATAGGTTGATTATGAAAAGAATCTTTGATTTATTGATTGCAATATTTCTCTTCATGTTTTCTGCGGTTCCCCTGCTGCTCCTTGCCGTGCTGGTCAAGCTGACCTCAACGGGGCCGGTGCTCTACTGGTCGGACCGAGTGGGGAAAAACAATACGATTTTCAAAATGCCGAAATTCCGGACCATGAAGGTCGACACGCCTGCTGTGGCAACCCATTTGCTGACCAATCCCGATGCGTTCCTGACCCCCATCGGCAAATTCCTCCGTAAGTCGAGCCTGGATGAATTGCCGCAGCTCTTGAGCATACTCAAGGGGGAGATGAGTTTCGTTGGTCCGCGGCCGGCGTTGTTTAATCAGGACGACCTGATCCAATTGAGAACGGAAAAGGGGATTCATGCGCTTGTTCCCGGTCTTACCGGCTGGGCGCAGATAAACGGCAGGGATGAGCTCCCCATTCCGGTGAAAGTTGCTTTTGAAGAATATTATTTGCTTAATCATTCATTCTCGCTGGATATGAAAATCCTGTTGCTGACCTTCTTCAAGGTGCTCAGTAGCGAAGGGGTGAAGCATTAGTCAGTTGGTTGCTGAAATTTCAGGTCAGAGGACGTGCCATGTTTAACACGAGACGGCTATTGGTGTTTGTCGTTGACATCCTATTGATTGTCGCTGCCTATACTTTGTCATTCCTCCTCCGCTTCGATTTCCGGATACCTGCGGATGAACGGCAGCTGTTTCTGTACGGTCTTTACATCGTACTGATAGTCAAGCCAGTGGTGTTTTTTACTGCCGGTCTCTATCGCACCCTCTGGCGCTACGCTTCTCTACAGGACGCCATCGAAATATTCAAGGTAGTTACCCTTTCTTCCATTATTTCGATATTTGCGGTCCTCTATATCCGCCATTTTGCGCCGGTTCCCCGTTCCATTTTCATTCTTGACTGGTTTTTGCTGTTTTTTCTGGTGTCGGCTAGCCGGCTGGTCTGGCGGATCTATCGGGAAACCTATGTCCTCCCCCGCAGCGGCCAGGGGAAAAGAACCTTGATTGTTGGTGCCGGCGAGGCGGGAAGCCTGTTGCTGAAGGAGATCGGCAGGCAGGCTGATTCTCCGTACAAGGTGGTTGGTTTTGTCGACGATAATCCGCACAAACAGGGGATGCGCCTGCATGGCCTGCCGATCCTCGGTGGCACCTCACAAATCAAGGGTATAGTTCGGAAATTCCATGTCGAAGAACTGATCATTGCCATCCCCTCCGCGAGCGGTAAGTCGATCCGGGAAATCTTGGAGCGCTGCCAGAAATCGAAGGTGCGCTTTAAGATCCTCCCCAGTATTGGCGCCATCATCGACGGCAAAATCACCGTTTCGCAGATCAAGGATGTGGACATCGAGGACCTCCTCGGCCGGGAGCCGGTGGTGCTCGATGAGCAGTCGATCCGCAACTATCTGACCGACAAACGGGTCCTGGTGACCGGCGCGGCGGGGAGTATCGGCAGTGAAATCTGCCGGCAGGTGGCGCGCTTTAACCCCTATAAGATTATCCTGTTTGACAGTGCGGAAACCCCCCTCTTCTTTCTGGAAAAGGAACTGTCGGCCCACTATCCGGATCTCCGCCTGATTCCTGTCATTGGGGATACCCGAGACAAGGGGCGAGTGGAGATGGTCTTCGATGAATTTACCCCGGAAGTGGTCTTCCATGCCGCCGCCTACAAGCATGTGCCGATGATGGAGTACAATCCTGCCGAGGCGGTCACAAATAATGTTGGCGGGACCAGAACCCTGGCGGATGCCGCCCATGCCTTCGGAGTGAAGAATTTTGTGATGGTTTCCACCGACAAGGCGGTCAATCCGACCAATGTGATGGGGACTACTAAGCGGGTCGCCGAAATTTACGTGCAGGCGCTGGCGGGGCAGAGCGCTACGAAATTTACCACGGTCCGTTTCGGCAATGTGCTCGGCAGTAACGGCAGCGTGATCCCCATTTTCAAGGAACAGATCCGTCGCGGCGGACCGGTGACGGTCACCGATCCGCGGATGACCCGCTATTTCATGACGATTCCCGAGGCGAGCCAGTTGGTGCTCCAGGCGGGGTGTATCGGTAACGGCGGAGAGATCTTCGTGCTCGACATGGGGGAGCCGGTGCGGATTGTTGAGCTGGCCGAGGAGCTGATCCGCCTGTCGGGGTTTCTTCCCCATGAGGATATTGAAATTGTCTTCAGCGGGCTTCGCCCTGGGGAGAAGCTTTTTGAAGAGCTGTTAATTGATGGGGAGGGGATCAGGCCGACCACCCATGAAAAAATCAGGGTTCTTGCTGCGGTCCAGACCGATCTCGCTCTGATCGGTGCGGAACTGGCAGGGTTGTGCGCTATGGCCAGGGCGCCTGACATAACCGCAGTCATGCAGACGTTGCGCAGACTGGTGCCGGAATATACGCCCAGTCATCAATTCAGTGCGGGGGCCACATCAACCTTTCAAAGATTACGTCCCGACCTGTTTCCGACAAGGGGGATAAAACCGGTTACCATCAATTTTCCGTCTGGAAAGATTTAAGTTGTAAGAATGAAAGCCAGACAAAACCGGTCTCTCGCAGAGAACGCGGAAAAATACATAAAGACTGAGGTATTTAATTTTCTCCGGGCGCTCAGCGGGCTTAAGCGAACGGAGTGAGCGGGCGAGAACAAATATATTTTCTGCTTTTCAACTTTTGTACGAAAGAGCCATCTTTTACCTTTGGAGGAAACGTGCCTGCTGATGAAGATGTTAAAAGAGTGACCATGGATGGGGATGACGAGGTTGATCTGTATGAGATTTACCTCGTCATCAGGAAAAGGATCTGGCTGGTGATCGGGATATTCCTTCTGGCGACCATGGTTGCGGGCATTGCCGCCTTCAGCATGCCCCGCGTCTATGAAGTGGTTGTTCTGATTAAAATGCCAGCCAAAGTCGAAATGTCGCAGTCCAGCCAGGCTAAACTGCCCGATGACCATCAGCTGATTGTATCAAATCAGGAGACCAAACAGATTCTTGCGCACCTCACCATGCTGATCAAAGAGCGCCGCATGGCAGATCTGGCATTTAATCTCCGGTTGCACAGGGACGAGGTGGAGAAGCTCGTGGCTATAGAGTTTAAACCACTCAAGGATCAACAGGATGCCGCCCAGATTATTATCCAGACAACCGCTCCACAGCTGATCACAAAATATGAAAAAGCGATCATGAACTACCTCAATCTGAACGGCTTTGTGCTGGAACGATTGACCTTGCAGCAAGACGAGCTTAAAAAGATGAAGGGGTATCTGGAGAAGAACCTGGTGGCGTCGGAAAAAGTGCGCACCACTCTGCTCAGGGCAATCGAAAGCAACA
Source organism: Geobacteraceae bacterium (assembly GCA_043725245.1). Taxonomy (GTDB): domain Bacteria; phylum Desulfobacterota; class Desulfuromonadia; order Geobacterales; family DSM-12255; genus Geoanaerobacter. The sequence goes on from JAYSLX010000025.1 coordinate 16,514, forward strand.
ATATACAAAACCTCGGCTTTAACCCCCTGGAGATAGGAAAGGAGATTGTTGCATTGAAAGGCCGGTTAGACGCCGTTACTGACCAGATCCAGTTAGCCAGGGGCTTTGAGGTGATCGTGGAGCCGGTGGTGCCGCAGCAGCCGATAAAGCCGAAGAAGGGGATGATTATAGTACTGGCTGGAGTGACTGCGCTGTTTACCGGGGTGTTCCTGGCCTTTTTCCTGGAATGGTTGGAAAAGGCAAAAAGACGCTGAACGTTGGCAGCTGATAGGTATTATTCCAATAACCATTAAGGTTGACACCTGACCACCCCTAACCCCTCCTGAACCAGGAGGGGGATTTAAAGCTCCACTCCTTGGTAAGGAGAGGCTGGGGGGGGTGCCATTAAAAGCGAGGTTCGATTTTGGAAACAAAGATCCTGGTAACCGGCGGCGCCGGCTATATCGGTAGTCATGTGGTGAAGGCACTGGGCGAGGCTGGCCATTCCGTGCTGACCTATGACAATCTTTCCACCGGCAACCGCTGGGCGGTGCTCCATGGCGAGCTGGTGGAGGGCGATCTGGCCGACCGGGACACTTTGCGCAGGGTGATGCGGGAGTTCCAGCCGGCGGCGGTGATGCACTTTGCCGCTTCCATCGTGGTGCCGGAGAGTGTGCGGGAACCGCTCAAGTACTACCGGAACAATACCGCCAATGCCTTGAATCTCCTGGACGTCATGGCGGAACAGGGGATTGGCCGCTTCATCTTCTCCTCGACCGCCGCAGTCTACGGCATTCCGACGAGCATCCCCGTGGATGAGCAGGCACCGCTTAGCCCCATCAACCCTTACGGCTCGGCAAAGGCGATGGTGGAGCAGATCCTTCGGGATCTGGCGTTTGCCAGGGATGATTTCCGCTACGTGGCGCTTCGCTACTTCAATGTGGCGGGGGCCGATGGCCAAAGTCGGATTGGCCAGGCGTACCGGGAGGCGACCCATCTGATCACCCGGGCGTTGAAGACCGCCAAGGGAGAGTCTGACAAACTCCAGGTGTTCGGCACCGATTACCCCACCGCCGATGGCACCTGCATCAGGGACTATATCCACGTGGACGACCTGGCATCAGCCCATCTGCTGGCACTCGACTACCTGCTGCGCGGCGGGGAGAGTGATGTGTTCAACTGCGGCTATGGCCATGGTTATTCGGTCCGAGAGGTGGTGGATGTGGCCCGGCGGGTGACCGGCGTCGACTTCGCCGTCGAGGAGACGGAGCGCCGGGCGGGGGATCCGCCCGCGCTGGTGGCCGATAGCACAAAGCTCAAGGGAGCCCTCGGTTGGCAGCCGCGGCATGATGACCTGGAATATATTGTACGGACCGCGTGGGAGTGGGAGCGGCAGCGGCAGTAACCCATTGCCCATTGCCCCAAGGAGTTATTTATGATAAAAAGCATGACCGGTTATGGCAAAGGGGAGGCTGCCGCCGGTGGCGGCAGGATCATCGTTGAGATCAAGTCGGTGAATCACCGCTACAGCGAGATTACGGTGAAGCTGCCGCGGACGCTCCTTCCCTTTGAACTCGATGTGAAAAAGGGCGTCGCGGCCTGCCTGAAGCGCGGCAAGGTGGATGTCTTTATCCAGCGGGAGGAATTGGCCGGAGTAGGTGCAGCACCGGTGGTCAATGTTCCCCTGGCCAAGGCGTATGCGGAACTGTTCAATCGTCTGAAAACCGAGTTGGGGCTTGCCGGTGAGGTGAGCCTGGAGCTGATCGCTGGCCAGCGCGATGTGCTTATGGTTGGCGAAGCGAGTCAGCCGGATGAGGCGCTGCAGGCCAACCTTATGGCGGCGGTGCAAGGCGCCATTGAAAATTTGGACAGCATGCGGAGCCGGGAGGGAGCCGCGCTTCTGCAGGATATGCGGCAGCGGCGGGAACTGGCCGACGCCCTCCTTGCACGGGTGGAGCAGCGCGCGCCAGTGGTAGTGGCGGATTATGCCGCGCGCCTGAAGGAACGGGTGGCGCAACTTATCGGCGCAGGTCTTGTCGATGAGATGCGGCTGGCGCAGGAGGTGGCGATCATGGCCGACCGTTGCGACGTCACCGAGGAATTGGTTCGGTTCAGGAGCCACTTGGGCCAGCTCGATCAGATCCTGGCCCTCACGGAACCGGTCGGCAGGAAGCTTGATTTCCTCCTCCAGGAAATGAACCGCGAGGTGAATACCATTGGCTCCAAGGCCAACGATGCCGAGATAGCGGGTTATGTGGTGGAGCTGAAAGCCGAGCTGGAAAAGATCCGTGAACAGTTGCAGAACATCGAGTGAGGCAGTCTCAACTCCTAGCCCGTTTCTAAAAGGATGAGGTATGCACAGAGAGGGAATTCTCTACATCATCTCGGCCCCGTCAGGCGCCGGCAAAACCACGCTCTGCAAGGAAGTGATTGACATTTTTCCGAACTTGCGGCACTCTGTCAGCTACACGACTCGGTTGCCCCGGCCAGGCGAGGTGCATGGTCAGGATTATTTTTTTGCCGCACCGGCAGAGTTTGAGCGGATGATTGCCGCTGGTGAGTTTGCCGAATGGGCCGAGGTCCATGGCAATTGTTACGGCACGGCGCTGAAGACCCTGGAAGAATACCGCAAATGCGGGGTCGATGTCATTCTGGACATCGATTGCCAGGGTGCGCAACAGCTGAAAGAACGCTATCATGGTGGCGTTTACATTTTTATCCTGCCGCCGAGTTTTCAGGAGCTCCGGCGCAGGCTTGACTGCCGCAGCGCGGACAGTGTCGAGGTGATCGAGCGACGCATCCAGGGGGCCGCGTGGGAGATCAAGGAGTCACGCTGGTACGATTATATTATTATTAACGACGTGTTCAGCAAGGCGGTGGAGGAACTCAAGTCGGTGCTGATCGCTGAAAGCTGCCGGACAGGCAGGGTGCTGGAGCTGGTGGCGGAGAAGTTTGACATATAGATAAGGCGTAAGGCGTAAGGAGTGAGGCGCAAGGAGTACACCTCTCCCATCACTCCTCACGCATGAATAGCATGCGACTGAAAGGAGTAGGTATATGGCACGGGTCACTGTAGAAGATTGTCTGGAAAAGGTGGATAACCGCTTTCTGCTGGTTATGTTGTCGTCGAAAAGGGTTAAGCAGCTGTTTAAGGGGTCAAAGCCTCTCATCGACAATAAGGGGAATAAGAATGTGGTGATTGCCCTGCGGGAAATTGCCGCCGGCAAGGTAGGTTATGAGCTCACTTCCCGTAGAGGACGTTGATTTAATCCTTGCCAAGAGCTGAAGCGCGACCGCTTCAGCTCTTTTTTTTGCCTTTTTGCAGGGCAAAGTGCCTGGCACGAGGCTTTGCATGTTACCCTTAGGCCCTTGCCTCTCCCCGTAGATTTCTAATTATGATCAGACTAAATGACATACTGGATAAGGTCTCCTCCTATAATCCCACGGCTGATCTGGATTTGATCAGGAAGGCTTACGTTTTCTGCGCCAAGGTGCATCTGGGCCAGACGCGCCTCTCTGGTGAGCCTTATCTGGTTCACCCCATGGAGGTGGCGGCACTGTTGGCCGACCTCCGGCTCGACGTTTCCACCGTAGTCACCGGCCTTTTGCACGACACCATCGAAGACACCCTGACCACCCGCGAAGAGCTGGAAACCCTGTTTGGTGCTGAAGTGGCCAACATGGTGGACGGGGTCACCAAGATCAGCAAAATCCATTTCAAGACTAAGGAGGAGCGCCAGGCAGAGAACTTCCGCAAGATGCTGCTGGCCATGTCCAACGATATTCGGGTGATTCTGGTGAAGCTGGCTGACCGTCTCCACAACATGCGGACCTTGCAGTACCAGCCGGAAAACAAGCAGCGCAGTGTTGCCCAGGAAACCATGGATATCTACGCCCCTCTGGCGAACCGGCTGGGGATCTCCTGGATAAAAAGCGAGCTGGAGGACCTTTCCTTCCGTTACCTGAATCCGGAGATCTACTATGATCTGGCGAACAAGGTGGCGCGGAAGAAAAAGGAGCGGGAAACCTACGTGGATGAGGTGAAACAGATCATCATCCAAAAGCTCGATGAGCACGGGATCAAGGGGGAGGTTTCCGGTCGGAGCAAGCACCTTTATTCCATCTACCGCAAGATGGAGAGCCGCAACGTGGACATCGACCAGATTTACGACCTGATCGCCATTCGAGTCCAGGTGGAGGATCTTCGCGAGTGCTATGAGGTGCTTGGCATCATTCATTCAACCTGGAAGCCGATTCCCGGCAGGTTCAAAGATTACGTCGCGATGCCCAAGGGGAATATGTACCAGTCGCTTCATACTACGGTCATCGGCCCTTTTGGCGACCGGATGGAGGTGCAGATCAGGACGTCGGAGATGCACCGGGTTGCCGAGGCCGGCATCGCCGCCCATTGGAAATACAAGGAGGGGAAGGGTTACGACGAGAAGGAAGTCAAGCGCTTTGCCTGGCTCAGGCAGCTCCTCGAATGGCAAAATGAGTTGCAGGACTCCCGGGAGTTCATGGATTCCGTTAAATTTGAACTCTTTCCTGAGGAGGTCTACATCTTTACCCCCAAAGGGGATGTCAAGTCGTTCCCCAAGGGGTCCACGCCGATCGATTTCGCCTTCAGCGTCCATACTGACATCGGCCATCGCTGCGTGGGGGCCAAGGTAAACGGCAAACTGGTTCCTCTCAAGTATGAACTGAAAATTGGCGATATTGTGGAGGTAATTACCGCCCCCCACCACACGCCGAGCAAGGACTGGCTGAAGATTGTCAAGACCTCCCGCGCCAGGAACAAGATCCGCGGCTGGATCAAGACCGAGGAGCGGACCAGGAGCATTACCCTCGGCCGGGAGATCTGCGAAAAGGAGTTCCGCCGCTATTCGCAGAATTTCAACAAGCTGCTGAAAACCGGTGAATTGAAGCGGGCGGCGGCCGAGTTTGGCTTCAACGCTGAAGATGACCTGCTGGCTGCGGTCGGTTTCGGCAAGCTGTCGGCAAGCCAGATCCTGGGGAAAATCCTCCCTGCCGACAAAATCCAGGCGCCAGTGGCGCCGAAAGTGACCCGCCCCGGCAAGGTTAAGCTCAAGCCGGCCGGCGCCATCGAGATCAGCGGCATGGCAGATGTGCTGGTCCGGTTTGGCAAATGCTGCAATCCGGTTCCGGGGGATGATATCGTCGGCTTCATTACCCGTGGCCGCGGTGTTACTATCCATACGGCGGACTGTTCCTTTGCCCTGGATAGCGATCCGGAACGGCGCATTGACGTTGCCTGGAGCAAGGGGAAACCGTCTGCCGCCCAGTCGGTGAAGATCAGGGTATCCTGCCACGACGAGAAGGGGATACTTGCAAACATAACCCAGGCGATAACCAATTGCGAAGCCAACATTGTCAGCGCTTCAATCCAGAGTACCATTGACAAGCGTGGCCTGAACGTCTTCGAGGTGCATGTCGCCGATCTCACCCACTTGAACCGGGTCATGAACAGCGTTATGAAGGTGAAGGGGGTCATCAAGGTGGAGCGGCTAAAAAGCTAGAGGAAACGCGCTTTTTCCGCAATCTCGGCGTTGCTCTGCGTGACTCCTTGTGCGGCGTACAGTTCGTACGCCTCCGCGTCGTCCCTTGAGCGCCTTGACCTTGCGAAAAAATCGCGTTTCCAAATTATCTTGGGGAGGGGGAACATGAAAAAGGAGATAATCTCGACTGACAAGGCGCCCCAGGCGATTGGCCCCTATTCCCATGGGGTGAGGGGGGGCGGCTTGGTGTTTTTCTCTGGACAGATCCCGCTGGTTCCCAGCAGTGGTGAGCTGCGTGCCGGCGATATCGTCGAGCAGACCGAGCAGGTGATGGAGAATATTGCCGCGGTGCTTGCCGCAGCGGGGCTGACCTTCGCCGCGGTGGTGAAAACCACCATCTATCTGACCGATCTGGCCTCTTTTGCGAAGGTCAACGAGGTTTATGGCCGGCGCTTTCCTGCAGACCCACCGGCTCGCTCCACCGTAGAAGTGAAGGGGTTACCGAGGGGTTCACAGGTGGAGATCGAGGTGGTGGCTATTGATGGCCGTGACAGGTGAGGAGTGAGGGGGCTTTCAACCGTTGCCACCCTGGGGATAATTGAGTGTGAACGGGGATCGCTGCGGACAACAAAAAGCCGCAACATCGGTGACGTTGCGGCTTTGAGGTGGACATTGAACCGGTCTTAGAGTGCTTTGGTGACGTGCCCGGAGCGAATGCAGCGGGTGCAGACCTTGATGCTCCTGACCGTGCCGTTCCTGACCGCTTTGATCTTCTGCAGGTTTGGATACCAGACCTTGGGGGTTTTATTGTTGGCATGGCTCACGTTATGACCGAAGCTGGGGCCTTTCCCACAGATTTCGCATATTTTGGACATTGGCTTTCCTCCTGAATAATCTGAAGCTATTTTTTATAGCAGAATGTGAAAGAGTATGCAAGTAAAATTTAAACTTTTTGGGTTCTTTAAACGACGCATCAACCGCTTCCTGCTCCGGGGGCTCTTGTCCCTGGTCCTGATCGTGCTGGTGGTGGCGGCGGTGCTATTTATCGATTTCGCCTACAAGACCTTTTCCGTCAGGCAGCAGGATCGCCAGACCGATGCGATTGTGGTGCTGGCCGGCGGCAAAGGGCGTGTCGAAGAGGGTGTCAGGCTTTATCGGCAGCGGCAGGGACGCTACCTGTTCCTCGTCGGTGTTGATCCCGCGATCCGTAAAGAGACTCTGTTCAGGGAGCGCGAGGGTGAGCCAAACGGCGACGGTGTCTTTCTCGAAAAGGCTTCGCGCAATACCCTGGAGAATGCCCTCTATGCCAGAAAGCTCATCGAAACCAGGGACATCCACTCTCTAACCCTCATCACCTCGCGCTATCACATGAAGCGCGCGATCCTCATCTTCCGTAACGTTTTTGCCGCCGATATCGCCATCTATTCCCATCCGGTGGACAGCAAGAACCTGAAGGAGGAGTGGTGGAACCATGGCGGCAGTTTCCGGTTGTTATTCAGTGAGTTTTACAAATACTGCCTGTTCCGGCTCCTCTTCCTCTTCGATTTCGGCGAGCTGCGGCCGGCCAAAGGCGGGTAACGGGAATCGGGAATCGGGAAAGCTTTGCCGGTCCCTGGTCCCTGGTCCCTAGTCCCTAGTCCCTAGTCCCTAGTCCCTTCCTCTATCCGCGGAAAAAGCGGTTCCGCCTTAGTGATTTTCGTTCCAGTGGCTAGACCTCCCCATTTTAGACCTGCTTCTGTCGGTGGCGCATCCCAGCTCAGGTAGGAAAGCGCCTTGGTCGCAGTTTTGGGCATGAATGCGGCGAGGAGGTGGTAGATAATCCGCTGGGATTCAAGGCTGCAGTACATAATGGTGCCAAGCCGTTCATGCTGCGCGGGGTCTTTGGCCAGGGCCCAGGGGGCGGACTCGTCAATATATTTGTTGCCTGCGGAAATCACTTCCCAGATGGCCTGCAAGGCCTTGCTGAAAGCAAGCTCATCGAGGTGCGCATCGACCTGTGTTACCATCGCTTCGGTTTTTGCCCGGTAGGCCTGGTCGAGGGCGGACAATGGGCCGGGCGTCTGGACAATGCCGTCGAAATACTTGTTGATCATGGCTGTCGAGCGATTGAGAAGGTTGCCCAGGTCATTGGCAAGGTCGGAGTTGATCCGGTGCACCAGCGCGGTATGGGAGAAATCGCCGTCGAGGCCGAAGGGCACCTCCCTTAGCAGGAAGTAGCGGACTGCATCCGCCCCGTATTTATCGATCAGCATATTGGGCTCGACCACATTCTGTAGGCTTTTGCTCATCTTCTGCCCCTCCACCGTCCACCAGCCGTGGGCAAAGACCTTCCTCGGCAAAGGGAGGCCAGCCGCCATCAAGAAGGTTGGCCAGTATACGGCGTGGAAGCGGAGGATGTCCTTGCCGATCAAATGGGCATCCACCGGCCAAAATTTGCCGAAATTGCCCGACTGGTCTGGGTAGCCGAGCGCCGTGATATAGTTGGCCAGGGCGTCGAACCAGACGTAAATAACATGCCGCTCGTTCCCTGGCACCGGTATCCCCCACTTGAAGGAGGTGCGGGAGATAGAAAGGTCCCGGAGACCTTCTTTGACAAAGGCGATGATTTCGTTGCGCTTCGATTTGGGCTGAATGAAGTCAGGATTGGCCTCGATGTGGGCGAGGAGCTGCTCCTGGTATTTGCTCATCCTGAAGAAATATGACTCCTCCTTGAGCTTTTCCGTGGGGCGGTTGCAGTCGGGACATTTGTAGTCGATGAGCTGGGTTTCGGTCCAGAAGGTCTCGCAGGGGGTGCAGTACCAGTCCTCATACTCGCCCAGGTAAATGTCACCCTGGGCCAGCACCTGGGCAAACAGGTGGGAAACACCATTCTTGTGCCGTTCCTGGGTGGTGCGGATAAAATCGGTATATGATACATCCAGCTTTTCCCAGAGTGCCTGAAAGCGTTTTACCACACGGTCGGCCAGTTCCAGCGGCGTTTCCCCGGCGGCATTGGCCGCCTTCTCCACTTTCTGCCCATGCTCGTCAGTACCGGTGAGAAAGAACACCTCATTCCCCTTCAGCCTTTTGTAACGGGCGATGACGTCGGCCGCCAGGGTGGTGTAAGCATGGCCGATATGGGGAACATCGTTGACATAATAAATCGGGGTGGTGACATAAAAGGTGCGGCTCATTTCTGCTCCTTTAGCTGGATACGGCCCATTGCGACGAGGATCGGTGATCACTTGCCGCCGGGCTTACTGCCAGGATTCCCACCGGGCTTCCCGTGTCGGGAAGGTTTTTTCTCGCCACTTTTGTCACGCTTCTCGGCGTTGGGCGGGCGGCGACTCTTGTCGTCCCCCTGGGGCCTCTGGCGATGGCCTTCTTTCGGCCTGGCATCGGCGGCATCTTTCTGCTGCAGCTTCTTTGGCCGGTCGGTGATATTTTCCGGCCGGATATCTTCCCCCTTGATTATCGACGTGTGGCCGTCATCGGACCGTACCGTGACGGTCCCGGTCAGCACGTTCAGCTTGACCACCTCGCCGCCGGTGCTGCCGCACTGGACGTGTTTGCCGCATTTGGGGAGACACTTCCTTAAGGTGCAGTAGGTCTCGAATTCATAGCCGAGACAGCAGAGGAGCCTGCCGCACTGACCGGAGATCTTAGTGGGATTGAGTGCCAGGTTCTGTTCCTTGGCCATTTTTACCGATACCGGCTCGAAGTCGCGGAGAAATGAGGAGCAGCAAAGTTCTCGGCCACAGATCCCCATCCCCCCCACCAGTTTCGATTCGTCGCGGACGCCGATCTGGCGCATCTCAATTCGGGTATGAAAGGCGTGTGCGAGGTCTTTGACCAGTTCGCGGAAGTCGACCCTGCCGTCCGCAGTGAAATAGAAGATCGCCTTGCTGCCGTCAAAGAGGTACTCCACCTTGACCAGCTTCATTTCCATGTTCCGTTCGGAGATTTTGGCGAGGCAGAAGGCAAAGGCCTCCTTTTCGCGGACGGCGTTCCTGGCAGCAGCCTCCAGATCGGCCGGCTCGGCCTTTCTGAGGATGTTTTTCAGCCCCTCCGGGACTTGCTCTTCGGCGATTTCGATCGGTCCCACCACCACCGAGCCGATGCTTCTGCCGCGCTCGGTCTCGACGATGATCCTGTCACTGGGGTGGAGCTCAAGACCGTTGCAAGCGAAGTCGTACAACTTGCCCGCCGTGTGAAATTGGATTTTTACAATTTTTATCAATATTTCCTCCCGGGGATGACCCCGCTCTTTAGCAAGTAAGGTGAATCTAAACAAGTTGCCACGTGGGGAAGGATTCTATCTGGCAGCCAGCCTCATGAACAGCACCTCCAGGGCCAGCCGTGTATTGACATTGCGCAGCAGGGCCTGTTGCGCCTGGCTGATAAACTGGATCCTCTGCATAATTTCATCAAGGGAGAAGCGCCCGGCTTCACGCTGCAGCAACGGGGCAAGATCGCAGTTGATGAAGTCCGTGCTGCCGCCGTGCAGGAGCAATAGGTCGCGGAAAAAAGTCTTAAGCAGGTCGAGCATTGCTACCGCCTGTTCCTTGTCCTTGGCCAGCTCTTCAGCTCCCCGCAAAAGCGGCGTGATCTCCCCCAGGGAAAGGGCGGTCATCTGCTCGATAAAGGTTTTTCTCGACTGCAGCACATCTTCGTCCTGGATTTCCAGGGCCTTTTGCAGGCTGCCCCCGGAAAGAGCCGCGGCAATCCGTGCCGCTTCAGGCGTTATCCCCTTTTTCAGCAGCCACGCCTCGATGCTTGCCAGTGGTAATGGCGCAAAGCGCAGCCTCTGACAGCGTGACAGTACGGTTGGCAATATTCCTTCGATGTTGCTGGTGAGCAAAATCAGGATGGCGTTGCCAGGCGGCTCCTCAAGCGTCTTCAATAGTGCGTTGGCGGCGGCTGGGTTCAGCCGGTCGGCGTCGTCGATGATTGCTGCCTTCTGTCGCGCCTCAAAGGGGCGCAGAGCCAATTCCCTTTGCAGTTCCCGAATCTGGTCGATTTTTAGGAAAGTGCCGTCCGGGGCAAGCAGGTGCAGGTCGGGATGCTGTTGTGTCGCCAGTTTGCGACAGGAGGGGCAATGGCCACACCCTGCGCCGGTTCCGCAGAAAATCGCCTGGATAAAGGCAAGCGCGGTCATTTTCTTGCCGCACCCCGCTATCCCCTCGAAAACGTAGGCGTGAGCAACCTTGCCGGTTGCCAGCGAACGCTTCAGTACCTGGATGGCACGGTCCTGACCGACAATCTCAGCGAAGGGCAGGGTGAAATCCTCAACAACCTGAATGGCTGACTCCTCATTCCGCACTTGCTACCTATCTGTTTCCTTGGCCAATTCTAGCCAGCACCGCAGAACTGATTGCGCTTGCCACCTGTTGCACGTCCTGGCCGCCGTCGATCCGCACAAAGCGAGCTGGTTCCTGGGCTGCCAGCTGGAGGTAGCCGTCTCTGACCCGCTGGTGGAATTGCCTGGCTTCCAGTTCAAAGCGTTCTTCCCTGGCCCCCTGGCTGTTGTCAATCCGGGCAATGGCCCGTGAGAGACCGATTTCCACCGGGCAATCGAGGAGAATGGTTAGCTCTGGCCAGAGTTGGCCGATGGCGAGTCGGTTCAGGGTGGCGATGGTTTCAGGATCGAGCCCCCGGCCAAACCCTTGATAGGCCATGGTCGCATCGGTAAACCGGTCACAGAGAACGATTTTACCGGCAGTCAGGGCCGGCCGCACAATTTCGGCCACGTGTTGGGCCCTGGCCGCTGCATAGAGCAGCAGTTCGGCAAGTGGCACCATGGCGCGGTTTTCTGCATCCAGCAGGATGGTGCGTACCTTGTCGGCAATGGGACAGCCGCCCGGTTCCCTGGTAGTGACGACCTGGTGGCCATGTTTCTCCAACAGCCCAGCTAGCAGCTTCAGCTGGGTGGTTTTGCCGCACCCCTCGATCCCTTCAAAGGTTATAAAGCTGGCCATGGCGGTGCTCCAATTTCTCTTATAAACTCTTGAATTATAGGGAAGCACGGCGAATTAATCAAGACAAAAAACCTGGGAGCGCGCCATGACTATTGATAAAAACAGGATGTTTGGCTATAATGCGATATTCATGTGGAGTTGCACTTCCGCACCCCTCCACCTCCGGCTTCTTCCCCTTAGGAATAATCGCGATGCAAAACGATCGAAATGCCCGGCTGACGGAACTGGAAACCGCCATTGGCCACAGCTTCAACAATCGCGCCCTGCTGGTCGAAGCGTTGACCCACAAATCCCTTGTCAATGAGGCGGGCGGGAAGGAGACCAAGGACAACCAGCGGCTGGAATTCCTGGGCGATGCCGTGCTCAGCCTGCTGGTGAGCAACCGATTGATCGGGCGGTTCCCTGCCAGCCGGGAAGGGGAGTTGACCAAGAAGCGGGCCGCCCTGGTGGACGAGGAAAGCCTGGCCGGGATTGCGCTGCAGATAGGTCTGGGGAGTTACCTGTTCCTTGGCCGTGGCGAGGAACGTAGCGGCGGGCGGGAGAAGAAGTCAGTTCTTGCCGATGCTTTTGAGGCACTACTGGCGGCAGTCTACCTTGATGGCGGAATTGTGGCAGCTGACCGGCTGGTGGCTAACTTTTTCGGACTCCTTCTGGAGCAGTCTGGCGTCAGTGAGGCCAGCAGGGATTACAAAACGGAATTTCAGGAGCGAGCCCAGGCGTTACACGGGGTGCCACCCCATTATCTGTTGATGAAGAGCACCGGGCCTGATCATGACCGTCGCTTTACGGTGGCTGCCTTTGTGGGGGAGAGATGTCTGGGGGAGGGGGCCGGCAGGAGCAAAAAGGAAGCAGAGCAGGCTGCAGCCAGGGAGGCGCTGACCCAGTTGAATCTGGACGTAGCGCCAGCCAACGAATGACCCACCCCGTTGTCCCTTTTTTCATCGCACACCAAGGGTGTCCTCACCAGTGCGTATTCTGCGACCAGGTGCAGATAGCCGGCACAACTGAGGGGCTCCCCACCACCGGAGAAATAGAGCAGAAGATTGCCACCTGGCTTGCCTCCAGCAGCTGGCAGACGGTGGAAGTGGCCTATTTCGGTGGGACCTTTACTGGGCTTGCGCCGGCTGATCAGCGCCGGCTGCTGCTCCCCATCCAGCCGTTAATTGACTCTGGCAAGGTTTGCGCCGTCACGGTTTCTACCCGGCCGGATGCCATAACTCCACAGAATACCGCTTTCTTGCGGGAAATGGGGGTAACCACGGTCGAACTTGGTGTTCAGTCCATGGCTGACGACGTGCTGAAGCTTGCCAGGCGCGGACACGACAGCCATGCCGTGGAGCAGGCGATCGTCTGCCTGAAAGGCGGCGGGATGCGGGTGGGTGGACAGCTGATGCCCGGCTTGCCGGGCGATACGCTGGTAAAGTCCCGGCAGTCGCTGCAACGGCTCCTCGCCCTGCGTCCAGATTTTCTGCGCATTTATCCGACACTGGTGATTGCCGGAACTCCGCTGGCGGAGTTGTATCAGCAGGGGAGCTATGCAACCCTGCCGCTTGCAGCGGCGGTAAGCCTGTGCAAGGAGCTCCTCCATATGGCGCTGCAGGCAAATGTTCCGGTGGTCCGGATGGGTCTGCAGCCGACTGATGAATTGCAGGTGGCCGGGGTGGTTGTTGCCGGGCCATTTCATCCGGCGTTCCGCCAGCTGGTTGAGGGAGAGCTCTGTCTTGACCTGTTACACAAACTGACTGCTGGCCTTCATGGCGGAGTTCCGGTGACAATCCACTGCAACCCGGCCAGGGTTTCCGACGTTACCGGTCAGCGACGGATCAACCTGCGCCATCTCCAGAGCGCGCACGGACTGAAGATTATCAGGGTCGTCGCTGACCAGCGCCTGGGCCGGCACGAGTTAACCGTCGATTTTCCTGGTGGCAGCCGGACCGGCAACCTGCTCCGGGATCTCGATTATGCTGCTCTTTAACCCTGCTTGGTGGTTTAATTTACCGTTCCACCCATTTTTGGGATATAGTGCCGATAGAAATATACCACGTCATCACCCGTTACCTTTACCCTGGAGGAAATTTCATTGTCTGACCAACCGTTCCGCTCCGGCTTCGTCTCCATCATCGGCCGCCCCAACGTGGGGAAATCGACCCTGCTTAACCGGATCCTCGGAGAAAAGATCGCCATCACCTCGGATAAACCCCAGACCACCCGTAACCGCATCCAGGGGATTTATAATCAGCCGGACCGGCAGGTGGTGTTCATTGATACCCCCGGCATTCACCAGGCTAAATCCCTCCTCAATAAGTATATGGTGGAAACCGCCCGCGCCTCGATCCAGGAAGTGGATGTCATTGCCCTGCTGGTAGAGGCGGGTGATCTCCCTGGTAAACAGGAGGCCTTTGTCCTCGACCTCCTGCGTGGCGTTGCCACGCCGGTGATCCTGGTGATCAACAAGGTGGACACCCTGAAAAAAGAGCTCCTGCTCGAACGGATTGCTACCTATGCGGGGCTCTTCCCGTTTCGGGAGATCATACCAATCTCCGCACTGACCGGCGATGGGGTGGAGCGCCTGGTGGAGGTAGTGGGCAAGCTGCTGCCAGAGGGCCCCGCCTATTTCCCCGACGACATCTTGACCGATGTGCCGGAGCGGTTCATCGCGGCAGAAATAATCAGGGAAAAGATCTTTCGCCTGACCAGGGATGAGGTCCCCTACTCGGTGGCGGTGGAGATCGAAAGTTTCAAGGAGCGCGAAGACGGCACCCTGATCAGCATTGCCGCGGCCATTAACGTGGAGAAGGATTCCCAGAAAGGGATCATCATCGGCAAGAAGGGTGAGCTGCTGAAAAAAATCGGCACCCTGGCCCGCAAAGATCTGGAACGGCTATTGCAAGCGAAGGTTTATCTGGAGCTGTTCGTTCGTGTCCGCTCGGAATGGAGCGAAAGTGCCAGGATGCTAAAGGAGTTTGGCTACGAATGAAACCAATTGTTGCCATAGTAGGGCGCCCCAACGTGGGGAAATCGACGCTTTTCAACCGTTTGTTGGGGAGACGCAAGGCCATCGTTGACGATCAGCCGGGGGTGACCCGTGATCGTAATTATGGCGAGGTGGACCGCTTCGCCGTCCCTTTCATCCTCGTCGATACCGGCGGCTTTGAGCCGGTCACCAGTGACCGGCTGATGCAGCAGATGCGCGAACAGTCGCAGCTGGCAATCGAGGAGGCCGACGTGATCCTCTTTGTCATGGATGGGCGGACCGGTCTGACGCCGGCCGACCTGGCGGTGGTGGAGATGCTGCGCCGGGCTGCAAAACCGGTGTTTTACCTGGTCAACAAGATCGACAACGACAAGCAGGAGACGACCATTGGCGATTTCTACGCGCTCGGCTCCGCCAATGTCTTTACGCTCTCGGCGGAACATAACCGTGGCGTCGGCGACCTGATGGACGAGGTGGTAAAGGCCTTTCCTCCGCAACGGGCGGCTGAGGCAGATGAGGATGTAACGCGCATTGCCGTGGTGGGACGCCCCAATGTGGGGAAGTCATCGCTGGTGAACCGGCTCCTCGGTTTTGAACGGGTGGTGGCCAATCCCACGGCTGGAACTACCCGGGATTCCGTGGACACCAGTTTCAACTGGCAGCAGAAGCGCTTTGTGCTGATCGACACCGCCGGCATCAGGCGCAAGGGGAAAGTCAGCCTGCAGATTGAGAAATACAGCGTGGTCGATGCCCTGCGCAGCATCGAACGCGCCGATGTGGCCCTGATCGTGCTCAATGCCGAAGAGGGGGTCACCGAACACGACACGAAGATTGCCGGCTACGCCTATGAGGCGGGCCGGGCGTGCATCTTCGTGGTGAACAAGTGGGATCTGCCGGAAAAAGATAATCATTCGGTCGGCAAGTTTGTCGATAAGATCCGTATGGAGTTTAAATATCTCCCCTTTGCGCCGATTGTTTTTGTCTCCGCCGCGACCGGCTTGCGGGTGCCAAAAATCATGGAGGAGGTGGAGCGGGTGATGGCCTTCTATACCAAGCGGGTTCCCACTGCAGAACTGAACCGGGTATTCACTGATGCAGTTACTAGCCACGCGCCGTCGATCCATGAGGGGCGCCGGGTCAAGCTCTACTATGCTACCCAGGTGAGTGTGAAGCCGCCGACCTTCGTGGTCTTCACCAACCGGCCGGAGGGGATCCATTTTTCCTATGAACGCTATCTGTCAAACAAGCTGCGGGAAGCCTTCGAATTCACCGGCACGCCGTTACGCCTTTTATTCCGGGGGAAAGAGCATTGATAGCGCCGCAAAAATCTTTACTAAACGTGGCGGATGGTTTATGATGAGCGCCAATTTTAATATACTTTTTCATTCAAGAGTGCCGGTGATATGAGTCTTGTTGGCAATTTAGAGGATTTAGGCCTTGGCGAGATACTGCAGATAGTCAGTCTCAGCCGCAAATCAGGGTCTCTCGCGCTGCATAGCAGGGGGGGGCGTGAGGGTCGGGTTGAATTTCGCCTGGGCCAGGTGATCCGTGGCCGTTCCACCACCTATCAGCAGGGGCTTGGCGAAGTGCTGGTGCAGAAGGAGCTGATCAGCCAGCAGGATCTGAAGCTGGCCCTCGACCGTCAGGAGCAGGAGGGGTTCAAGGAGCGGCTCGGGACGATTCTGGTCAAACATTTCAGCATTCCCGAAGCGACCATCGAAGCGGTGGTGCGTGAGCAGATCGAAAATATTGTCTATTCCCTGTTTGCCTGGAAAGACGGTACCTTCGAATTTGAGCTGCAGGAAGCCGTTGAAGCGGCTGACGACATCCGGATGGATCCCCTGCAGTTCATGTTAAATCAGGGGCTTAATCCGCAGTTTCTCGCCATGGAAGGTTCCAGGATCATCGATGAGCAGCGCCATCGTGGTGAATCCCCCGATGATGAGGTTTCTCCTGAAGAGAGCGCTGCCGCCCAGGATGCAAACGTCGATTTTGCCTTTGACCTTCTGCAAGAACCAGCGGAAACAGCACCCGCGTCCAAGCCTGTAGCAGCTCCCCTTCCCATCACGGAGAAGTCTCGGCAGCGCCAGCTGGTACTGGTTGACGATGATGCAGCCACCCGCCTGGCGCTGGTGAGTCTGCTCGAAAAAGATGGCTACACGGTATTCCCGTTTGAGCGGAGCGAGGAAACCCTGGTTCAGGTCGACACCATGTACCGGCAGGGGCAGCACCCCACCGTGCTGGTCGACCTTATCATGCCGCGGATGGATGGTTCGGGCATTCTCGGGGGGGTGGAGCTGCTGGAACTCTTGCGTAACAATTTCCCGGCAATGCCAGTCCTGGTGCTGGCCGATTTCCCCAACGTGGACGCCGAACGGAAGGTGAAAGCGATGGGTTATGCTTTCATGATGAAACCTCGCAAGTCCGATATCATCGACGCCGCGGTGCTAGCCCCGTTTAGTGGTGCTATTCTCGAGAAGCTGGCAAGGGTTGAGGCTGGCGAAGGCGCAGTAGCATGGACTGAAAAGGTGAACATCGGCGCAGAACTCCGCCATGAGATGGGTGAAGATCAGCTGAAACCCGATAGCGATGAACATGCCGTGCAAAGTACCGGCATTTCATTGCTGAGAGGGATGCTTGAGGAGCTTAACGATCCGGCGCTCGGCGGAGGAATCATTCTGCTGGTCCTCCGGTTTGCCTCGGAATTCATGAACCGCGCGGTGATCTTCATCGTCAAGCGCGATGAGATTGTTGGCCTTGGCCAGTTCGGAACCGATGTTGGAGCCGGGGTGGACGACGCCCGGGTAAGAAGCATGCGAATCCCGCGTGATGGGGCATCGTTCTTCAGTAAGGTTATCGAGTCGCAGCTGCCGGTGAGGATGGCGCCTGAAGATTCCAAGTGGAACAGCTACCTGTTTGAGCAACTTGGCGGCGAAGTCCCCAACGAGATCTTTCTCGGTCCGATTATCAGTGAAGGTAAGGTAGTAGCAGTGTTGTACGGGGACAATCTTCCCGATAAACAACCGATAGATGATACCGATGCGTTGGAGATCTTCCTTTCCCAGGCGGGCATCGCCATGGAGAAGGCACTTTTGCAGCGCAGGCTACAGGAAAAACGCCAGGAGGTAACTTGAAAAAGATACTTATCGCCGAAGATTCCCCCACCATGCGCTCTCTCTTGGTTTCCACCATCGAGTCCATGGAAGGGTTTGAGATTGTTGAGGCGGCCAGTGGCTTTGAGGCACTCCGGCTGTTACCGCGCGACAAGGTGGACCTGATCATCACCGATATCAACATGCCGGATATAAATGGTCTGGAACTGATCAACTATGTCAGGAACAACCCCAATTACCAATCGATCCCGCTGTTCATCATCTCCACCGAGGGGAGCGAAAAAGATCTGGAAAAGGGCTTTGCGCTTGGCGCCAATGAATATCTGATCAAGCCGTTCAAGCCGGAGAAGCTCCAGGAACTGATCAGCAAATATATCGGCTAGCGAAAAAAACTGTGACGAGTAACGAGTGACGCGTGACGCGTAAAAACCCGTCACCTGTCACTCATCACCTGTCACTGCCTTAAAGAGTGAGGTTATGGCCAT